>CALXWB010000009.1 GCA_944392225.1 uncultured Alphaproteobacteria bacterium
CAAAGTGGCCAAAGCCGATGGTCATGTGAGTGAAAATGAAATCAGGGTATTTAAAAAGCTTTTTAACTTGCAAGACAGCGCCGACCACCGCATTTCCAAAACCTTTAACAAAGCCAAAGAGAGCATTGATGGTTGGGAGCCCTATGCTTTGCAAATTTTGCGCTTGTCTAAAGATGATTTGGAATTAAAAGAAGGCGTGGTTGAAAATCTTTTCAAAATCGCCACGGCTGACGGTCAATTTGGTCCTGAAGAGCTGAAATTAATTAAAGAAATTGCCAAAGCGATAGAGTTGCCGGAGGGCAATTTTGATGTCATTCGCCAAGCTTATGAGCCCAAAATTGCAAGTGACAGCACTGTTGCAGATTTTTATGGTGTTTTAGGAGTTTTGCGCACGGCATCAGATGCCGAAATCAAAGCCAAATGGAAAGAGCTGATAAACCTCTACCACCCGGATCGGATTCAGGCAAGCGGCGCCACCGCCGAAGAAGTGGAAAAAGCCACGCTGAAAATGGCCGAAATCAACAATGCTTATCAAAATATCATGAAAAGCCGAAAGGTGGCTTAAAAAATGCAAATCAAACAACACCCGCTTCCCCATTTTAATGAAAGGAAAAAGCCCGTCTCGGCTTTGGTTTTGCATTGCTCCGCCTTTCATGAAGCAGAGGCCTACCAAAGTTATGATGAAGCAGGTGTCAGCACCCATTATTTTATTGATGAGGACGGCAGTTTGACCCAAATGGTGGCGGAAGACAAGCGCGCTTGGCATGCCGGCGTGGCTTCTTGGCGCGAGATAAAAGAAGATTTTAATTCTTGCTCAATTGGCGTTGAAATTTGCAACATGAGTTTGGGAGAAACACCATATACCAAAGCGCAAATAAACACGCTTATTCCTCTGTGCCAAGAAATCATCAAAAAATATAAAATTCTGCCGCAAAACGTGGTTGCACACTCTGATATTGCGCCGACAAGAAAAATGGACCCCGGTATGGCTTTTCCGTGGCAAGAACTGGCACAAAACGGTATTGGCTTGTGGTATGATATTAAAAATGCCGCTAAGGTCAAAGAAAATGATGTCGGCAAATTGCTCAAACTCATCGGCTACAAGGCAGATGATAAAGAAGAAACCATTGCCGCGGCTTATGCTTTCCGCCGCCGTTTTTTGCCGGAAGAAGTGGAAATTGTAGGAAATGTCCGCGAGCTGATTGAGCACCCCTACCCGCAAGGGAAAGTTAACTTGTTGCAGGGTAAAAAGTTTTTGCAAACCCTCAAAGCCGTGACTTATAGCTATAAATAAAAATTTCCACCTTATTAACCAATCATTAACCTCAAATGTGCTAGTTTTGAATATGGATGAAAAGGTTTGAGTAAGGAAGCCGCATCCAAAGTATTGCAATATATCAAAAAGTAGTTGGTGGATATGTCAGAAATAAGTTTAACAGCGTCCATGCGCAGCAATTTGTTAAGCTTGCAACAAATCTCAAAGTTGCAAGATAGCACGCAATTGCGCTTATCCACCGGCTTAAAAGTCAATTCCGCCATAGATAATCCCAGTTCCTATTACACCGCCAGCTCGCTCACCAACCGAGCTGAGGATTTGTCAGCCTTGCTTGATTCTATGGGACAAAATATCCAAACCATCAAAGCTGCCACCGAAGGCATAGAGAAAGCGGAAGAATTATTAGAGCTTGCTAAAGTAGATGTGCAATCTGCTTTGGAACAAACAGAAATTCCGTCAAAAGAATATTTTGAAAACCGTGTCGGAGAAAACGGCGCCGTTGTCACCACTGCAGAAGAGTTGGTTGAGGCCGTTAATTCCGGAAAAGAAGAAATTTGTGTTTATGGTACCATACAATTAAATAACACATCTATCACTTTGAAAGATAATCAAAAGCTGGTCGGTACCGAATATTATACCGGCTATACCGGCAAAGAAAAATTTTCTCAAATCGATATCAATATTTCTGATTCTTTCAGTGGTTATGATTTAATTAAATTACAAGCAAATAATGTTGTTTCTGATATTCATATTCAAGTGGATTCTGAAAAGGATAGCACTTCAATTCTAGCAGGATTAGGCAGTGATTGTAATAGTTATATTCGTAACGTTGATATAAAAGCAGAATATAATTTTCCTCAACAGTATGACCAATCTGCTGCGATATTAATAAATTCAGAAGCACACATGGAAATAAGCGGGCATATTAATATTGATAATAAAGTTAGTGAAACTAGTGCTTCTAATGGAGCCTTAGGTATCTATTGTCATGAAGGAAATACAGAGATTACGAGTGATAGTATTATCAATATAAAATCAGCAAGTTCTTCTTATGTTAATTATGGTTATACTCATATAAATAGTGGTGCTAAATTAAATTTATATTCTGAGAGTTCTCAATCATTATCAAATGGATATATAGATAATGGATATGATAAAGTTCAACAAGACTTGATCATAGATGATAATGTTGATTTTTATTTAGAAAGTAAGGGAAATTATTCTATAAAAAATCAAATTGGTGATAATATCAGCTTTCAATTTGGCAAAAATATTAAATTTTCTTATAAAGACAATAAATCTCAAGGCGTGAAAGTGACATCTCAAGCCGGTATTTTAGAGGTAAATGGATGGTTTACGGGGGCAGATTTACTGGCAGAATATTTCACCCAAACGGCAACCGGTTTCCAGCAAGCAAATATTGCCGAGATTTTGGAACAAGAAACTCAAGATGCCTCAAAATATAACAACATGTTGAGCCAATATGATGCTTTGATTAAAGACAGCTCTTATAAAGGTGTAAACTTACTTCAAGCCGATAATTTGAAAGTGATTTTCAATGAAAATCGCAGTGCCACACTTGATGTAATGGGCGTGGATTTAAGTTCGGATAAAATCGGGCTGTTAGCGGCAGATTGGTTAACCGCCGATGATGTGCAAAAAACTTTAGACCAGCTCACCAATGCCAAAAACGAGTTGCGCTCTGCCGCAACCAAGCTCGGTAACTATTATTCAATCATCACCACCCGAGAAGATTTTACTGAAAACCTGATTAATGTTTTGCAAGAAGGTTCTGATAAATTGACCTTAGAAGATATGAACGAAGAAAGCGCCAACATGCTCTCCCTGCAAACCCAACAACAATTGGCCATTAATTCATTGAGCCTCGCCTCACAGGCCAGCCAAGCCGTTCTCCGCTTGTTCTAAAAAAGGTCGTATATCGGGCGACGCCCTAATCGTTCATTATACACGATTTAAATAAATTGTGGAGAATGAGGCGAGTAGTAAGAAACCAGAAAAAATTTGAAGGAGTTTACAAAGTAGTAAATGACTGAAAATTTTATTCGCAGTTTCTGTACTAATCGCCCATTATACACGATTTAGCCCGTCGAGGACGCCTTGCAGTATGTAGCCGGCGGCCGAACTATCAAGCACTTCCTTGCGGCGCTTGCGGCTCATATCCAGTTCAGAGATTAAGAACCGCTCCATGGCAGAAGATGAAAGCCGTTCATCCCAAAACATAAACGGCAGGTGCGTCTGCGCAAAAACTTTTTCGGCAAAGGCGCGGACTTTGGCGGCGGTTTCACCCTCCTCGCCGTTCATCTGCAGCGGCAAGCCATAAACAATGGCGCCGACTTCTTTTTCCTCAATGATTTTTTTAATCTCGGCCATATCGGTTTTAAAATCTTTGCGTTGGATGATTTTATAAGGTGTTGCCACCATCCACATGAGGTCAGAAACGGCCACACCGAGGCGTTTTTCGCCATAATCAAACCCCAAAATGGCTTTATATTTGGGCAAGTTTTGTTTGAACTCTTGAATATCCATATTTTTCTCCTATGTTGTAGTTTAGAACAAGGACAAAATCTGTCAAATGCTAATTGAATTTTAACAATATTCTTTTACAATCCGAGCTAAGTATATGATTCGATTCTAAAAAAAATTAAGGAAAAAGCATGAAATTCAGATATTTTCTCACGGTTTTGCTTGGTTTGTTGATTGTCACACCGGCCAAAGCCGAACTACAAATTGACATTAACGGTGCGGTGCGCGACCCGATGCCGATTGCCATTCCGACCATGATTCACGATGGTTTCTGGATTGGGCAGCAAGGCAACAAAATCCGCGATGTAATTGTGGCCGATTTGGAGCGCTCCGGCTTGTTCAAAGTGATTGATGACAATAGCTATATCCAAGAGTTTACCTCAATGGATGAAGAGCCGGCTTTCATTGACTGGCGCGCCATTAATGCTTTGGCTTTGGTGCAAAGTGCCATTAAAGAAGTGGGACAAAACCAGCTCAAAATTGAGTTTCGCTTGTGGGATGTTTATGCCGAAAGCCAGTTAAAAGCCCAATCTTTCACCACCACCAAAGACAACTGGCGCCGTGTGGCACACGTGATTGCCGATGCCATTTATGAGCGCCTGACCGGTGAAAAAGGCTATTTTGACACCCGCATTGTCTATGTTTCTGAAACAGGACCTGCCACCAGAAGAATAAAGAGATTGTCCATTATGGACCAAGACGGTGAAAACCACAAGTTTTTAACCACCGGCAACGCCATGGCTTTAACGCCGCGTTTTTCACCCAACCTGCAAAAGATTACTTATATGTCTTATGCCGGCGGTGTGCCGAAAGTATATATTTTGGACATTGAAACCGGGAAACAGCAATTAATCGGCAATTTCCCGGGCATGACCTTTGCGCCGCGTTTCTCGCCGGACAGTTCTAAGCTGCTTTTGAGCTATGCGGCCAACGGCAAGACCGATATTTATGAGATGGATTTGAAAAACCGCCGCACGACCCAACTCACCAAAAACGCCGGAATTAACACCTCGCCGAGCTATTCACCTGATGGTTCGCAAATTGTGTTCAACTCTGACCGTGGCGGCAACCAGCAGTTATATATAATGAACGCCGATGGTTCAGATGTTCATCGCATCAGCTTTGGCCAGGGCAGATATGCCACCCCTGTTTGGTCACCAAGAGGCGACTATATTGCCTTTACCAAAATGGCCAACGGACAATTCTACATTGGTGTGATGTACCCGGACGGCACCGGCGAGCGCTTGCTTGCCAGCGGCTATTTGGTAGAAGGGCCGACCTGGTCCCCGAACGGTCGTGTGATTATCTACTTCCGCCAAGATAAAGGCACTTCGCGCGCCAATGCCCCGGTTAAGTTATATTCCATTGATTTAACCGGCTACAACGAGCGCTTGGTGGTCACACCGGCTGATGCCTCAGACCCGGCATGGTCACCGTTGTTACCATAGGGATAAAGAAAGAAAAAAGCACCTCTCGAGGTGCTTTTTTTTATTAAGCATTTGCTTCCATGGATATATCAATTTTCATATCAAAAGCGCGGGCAATTTGGTTGAGATTACCAAAGCTGAGTTCGGCCAAGCCAAGCTCCAGTTTTTCAATATAAGCGGAAGGGACGCCGGTTTGGGTGGCAAGTTCCAACACGGTCATTTTATGAAGTCTCCGAAGTGCGGTGATTTGTTCAGCCAGCATAAGTTTTGTTTGTTTGAGGTTTTGGCGGGCTTGTTTTTTGTTTAGCATAATTCAACTCCTTTACAGATAACAGACGATTGTTTGTTAAATTAAACCGCCAAGAGCTGAAAAACTCAAGGCGGTGGAGCTGAAAAACTGTATAGCATCAGTCACCCTTATTCGACCTATAAATAGACTTATATCGGGCACTCCACCATTAAGTGGATATTTGCTATAATGATGTTTTTCAGACACCACAGGCTGTCTCCAACCTGCGAGGAATATTGTAGAAAAAAAGAGAAAAAAAGCAAATATTTTTTTATTTATGGCACAAAAGTTCCGCCTTGCACTTTGGCAGCATCGCGGCTTCAAGGCACTTGCAACGCGGCAGTCAAACTTTTGCGGTCAAGCTGGCTTCAGCTTGAAAATGGGGGATTATATGAGGCGAGTAGTAGGAGCCGAGGGAAAAAGTACCGGAATGTACAAAGAGGTACATGAGGACACTTTTTACCCGATGGCGACGCCCTAATCGCCCATAGAATCACCCATTTTAATTGTCGCCGATGCGCAATGCCTCGATGAAGGCCGACTGCGGCACTTCAACCTTGCCGAACTGGCGCATACGTTGCTTACCTTTCTTTTGCTTATCGAGTAACTTACGTTTGCGGGTGACATCACCGCCATAGCATTTGGCGGTCACATCTTTACGCAAGGCCGAAATGGTTTCACGCGCCACCACACGGCCGCCGATAGCCGCTTGAATCGGGATTTTGAACAAGTGTCTGGGGATGAGGTCTTTTAAGCGCTCACAAATCTGGCGACCGCGAGCTTCGGCTTCACCACGGAAGCAAAGGAAAGCCAAAGCATCAACCGGCTCTTCGTTAATGAGGATTTGCACTTTAACCAAATCTGATTCGTGATAACCGATGAGTTCATAGTCAAAACTGGCATAGCCGCTGGTGATGGATTTGAGACGATCATAAAAATCAAAAACAATTTCGTTTAGCGGAATTTTATAAACAACCATGGCGCGGCTGCCGGCATAAGTGAGGTCAACTTGCTCACCGCGTCTTTCGGTGCAAAGTTTCAAAACCGAGCCCAAATATTCATCCGGCACCAAAATCGTGGCCTTGACCCAGGGCTCCTCAATTGATTTGATTTTGGTCACATCCGGCATATCGGCAGGATTATGCAGCATCATATCGGTGCCGTCGGTCAAATGCAGTTTGTAAGCTACGGACGGCGCGGTAGTGATTAAGTCTAAGTCAAACTCACGGTTCAAACGCTCTTGGATAATTTCCATATGCAACAAACCCAAAAAGCCGCAACGGAAACCCAAACCCAGCGCCGAAGAATTTTCGTTTTGATAATCAATACTGGCGTCATTGAGTTTGAGCTTGGCCAGCGCGTCTTTCAAAGCCTCATATTGGCTGGAATCCACCGGGAAAATGGAGCAGAACACCACCGGGATTGAAGGTTTGAACCCATGCAAAGGCTTGTCACAAGGGCGTTTGTTGTCGGTGATGGTATCACCGATATGGCAGTCGCTCACACTTTTGATGCTGGCGGTAATATAGCCCACCTCACCGGGATAAAGTGCGTCAATCTCTTGCATTTTCGGGGTAAAAATACCCACACGGTCAACCAGATAAGTGGCATTGTTGCTCATCATGCGGATTTGCGTTTTTTTGCGCATCACGCCGTCTTTAATGCGCACCAAAATCACCACCCCGAGATATGAGTCATACCAGCTATCAATCAACAGGGCTTTTAAGGGGGCCTCTTCATCACCTTTGGGTGCCGGCAAATATTTGACAATGGCTTCAAGCAGGTTATCCACGCCCAAGCCGGTTTTGCCGGAGGTTTCCACCGCATTTGAGGTGTCAAGCCCAATCACGTCTTCAATCTGGCGTTTGACCTTCTCGACATCGGCCGAAGGCAAATCAACCTTGTTTAACACCGGGATTATCTCGTGGTTATTATCAAGCGCCAGATAAACATTGGCCAAAGTTTGCGCTTCCACACCTTGGGTAGCATCCACCACCAAGACCGAACCTTCGCAAGAAGCGAGTGAACGAGAAACTTCATAAGAAAAGTCAACGTGTCCGGGGGTATCCATCAGGTTGAGCTGATAGGTTTTGCCGTCTTTGGCGGTATAGTTCAAGCGCACGGTTTGCGCCTTGATGGTAATGCCGCGCTCTTTTTCAATATCCATCGAGTCCAAGACCTGCTCGGTCATCTCGCGCTGTTGCAGGCCGCCGCAATATTCAATCATACGGTCGGCCAGGGTGGATTTCCCATGGTCGATATGGGCAATAATGGCAAAATTTCTAATCAAATCCGGGTTGGTGGTCATCTAAACAATTCTCTTTCAAAAAAACTTATAAATTTATGCTCAAAATATATGAAAAAAAAATTATTCGCAATATAATATTAACTATGCTAAGATATATAGTTATAAAAAGGCAACCACAAACGGAGGCGGAAGATGAAAAAGATGATTGATGTTGATTTCGGCTCATCGCGCTATGACGAGCTGGTGGAGCTGCGCTACAAAATCTTGCTTGAGCCTCTGGGCTTGAAGTTTTTGGACATGCACCGCACCAAAGAAGCAGGCTATCTGCACATTGGCTGCGTGGAAAGCTTGGACGATAAATTGGTCGGTGGCCTGATTTTGGCCCCGGTTGACAATGAAACCATCCGCCTGATGCAAGTGGCGGTAGATACCAAATATCAGGGAGAAGGAATCGGCCACCAAATGGTGAAATATGCCGAAAAGCGCGCCAAAGAGGCCGGATATAGCAAAATTGTGATGCATGCCATGCTCTCGGTGGTGCATTTTTATGAAACCATGGGCTATGTGCAGGAAGGTGATATTTTTGAAGAAGGCGGCATCACCTTTGCCAAAATGGTCAAAGACCTGTAATATTTTCATCCTTTTTAGCAAAGAGCCACTTTCATGTGGCTTTTTTTGTTGACTAAAAAGGCAAACTATGACAAAAAACACATAAAATTTAATTATTTAAAAAAATTATTTTATGGAAAAGAGAAGAAAAGAACAACTTTTGCAGCTGGCAACACGCGCATATAGAGCCTGGCAAAAGGAAATTGACCTAGATTCTGAAGTTGATGATATTGAAGATATGGTGCAAAAAATAAGCAAAGCTTTGGCCTTTGGCACAATCATCAGCTCCGGCAGGAACAATTTGGCCGCCTATATCGGCCAATATCGCCAATGTATGGACTTAAAAGAGACTTATGACGGACGGATCAAACCACTCGGCAATGTTTGGTGTTGGATTGGCTATGCCGATATCAAAGACATTGATACCATGGTTAAAAACCCAAACAAAAACCTGGTTATCAATGTTCCAGAACGAGATTTGGCAGAAACCGTTTTGAACATTGGGGATATTGCCTCCATGGACATAAAATATGGGCAGGAGCACAACGGCCGCACGTTATATATTGGCAGTTTTAAGGTTTGTTGCCTGCTCAGAGGCAAATATGACGGCAAAATTGCCAAATTATACAATCACTGGCATTGGATCGGCGAAGCCGGTTTTGCAGATATCAGTGCCGTCTGCAACAAATATCATCACAAAAATTGTCGTTTTAACAGAAAACGCATTATTTTGCGAGAGATTTAAAACAAAAACAGGGATGGTTCACAAACCACCCCTGTTTTTTTGCTTCAAACACAAAAAAAGTTCGCTTAAAAACGGCGAACTTTAATTTTTAACTAAATTGATATTCAATAAATTAACCCTGACGAGCTTTGAGTTTTGGGTTTTTCTTATTGATAACATAAACGCGACCTTTACGACGAACGATTTTGCAGTTCTTATCGCGAACTTTTTTAGTTTTCAATGAGCTGTAAATTTTCATCTTTGCTTCCTTTTCATAAACAGTTGACCGCAACTTATGCTAAAATATGCCGTTTGTCAACCCCAATTTTTGAATCTTTGTGAAAATATAAGTTTCTTTTGCTTTTTTATAATTTTTTTTATAAACTCACATTGATTTTAAGACAAGGTGCAAAAGATGTATAAGTTTTTTATCACAGCGGCAATGGTTCTTTTTTCTTTTTCGGCGGCGGCACAAGAAAAAGTGAGCTATTTGGAAGAGATGAAAACGCTTGGCATTGTTGCCGGGCAAGGTTTGGCATGCAATTCGGCTAAATATGACCAATTTGAGATGTTGGCCCGCGCCATCATGTTGACCAAAGCGCCCAGTCTGCAAGCTCTGCAAGACGGGATTTATGCTTATAATTCTTCCAAGGCTGATGTATTTTTGGCCAAAAAAAGAGATGGCGGTTATCTCTGCGGTGAGATTTTGCAAATGTTTGACAATCAGGACATTTTCAACATCACGCTTTATGAAGATGGCACACTGAAGATGCCGGACGGCCAAATCATCACGCCGAAGACTCCGTATGATGCCACAAAAATTTATGCCGCGGATAGCAACCTGCAACAAACCGTCAATGACATTTATCAAAAAGGAGCAAACAGAGCAAGAGCCGCAGAAAGTCAGCACCCCATACAAGCTCCCGCCATGGATTATACGCCAAACCGTCCGCTGCAGGTGCAAAATGCTCCGCAAGATTCGGTTCAGCCGCTTGACAGCTATTATGCGCCGGAAGAAACCATCGGCCACCTCTCCCGCCGTTAAAAGCTTGCATAATTTGTTTTAACCTATATACTCTACCCCAAGTTAATGTTTTAAATGGAGAAAGTTATGGCTGCGTATCAATACGTTTTTGTAATGCAAAATTTAACCAAAGTTTTCCCCGGAGGAAAAGAACTTTTCAAAGGCATCACGCTTTCCTTTTTGCCCGGTGCCAAAATCGGCGTTTTAGGCGTGAACGGTGCCGGAAAATCAACCTTATTAAAAATCATGGCCGGCGTGGATAAAGAGTTTAACGGCGAAGCTTGGGCGGCAGACGGCGTCAAGGTTGGTTATTTGGAGCAAGAACCAAAGTTAGACCCCACCAAAAACGTCATGGAAAACATTATGGATGGCCTGGGTGAAACCAGAGACTTATTAAAGCGCTTTGAAGAAGTTTCCATGAAGTTTGCCGAGCCATTGACCGATGATGAGATGAATGCCCTCATTGAAGAACAAGCCGAACTGCAAGAAAAAATTGATGCCTGCAATGGTTGGGATTTAGAGCGCACGATTGAAATTGCGATGGATGCTTTGCGTTGCCCGCCGGCAGATGCCGATGTAACCAAACTCTCGGGTGGTGAAAAACGCCGTGTGGCTTTGTGCCGCTTGCTTTTGCAAAAGCCGGACATGTTGCTCCTTGATGAGCCGACCAACCACTTGGATGCCGAGTCGGTCGCTTGGCTTGAAAAACATCTGCAAGAATATAAAGGCACGGTGGTCATGGTCACTCACGACCGCTATTTCTTGGATAACGTAACGGGCTGGATTTTGGAGCTTGACCGTGGCCAAGGAATCCCTTACGAAGGCAACTATTCTTCTTGGTTGGAGCAAAAGCAAAAACGCTTGGCGCAAGAAGCGCGTGAAGAAAGCGCCCGTCAAAAAACTTTGGCCAACGAGCTGGAGTGGATTCAGAAAAACCCCAAAGCCCGTCAGGCCAAATCCAAAGCCCGTATTAAAGCTTATGACGAGTTGTTGAACGCTGCCACCAAAGACAAAATCACGCAAGCTTATATCAATATTCCGATGAACGAGCGTTTGGGCGATTTGGTGATTGAGGCCGAGAACATCACCAAAGCTTATGGCGATAAGGTTTTGATTGATAATTTGTCTTTCAAAATCCCCAAGGGTGCCATTGTCGGTATCATCGGCCCGAACGGTGCCGGCAAAACCACTTTGTTCCGCATGATAACCGGGCAGGAGAAGCCCGATTCCGGCACGATTCGCATTGGAGATTCGGTAGATTTGGGCTATGTTGACCAATCGCGCGATGAGCTTGACCCCAACAAAACCGTGTGGGAAGAAATTTCCGATGGTTTGGATATGTTAGAGCTTGGCAAAAAGACCATTCCGTCACGCGCTTATGTCGGCCAATTCAACTTCAAAGGCGGTGACCAACAAAAGAAAGTCGGCCAACTTTCGGGTGGTGAAAGAAACCGCGTTCACATGGCAAAAATGCTCAAAAAAGGCGCCAATGTCATTCTGCTTGATGAGCCGACCAACGACTTGGATGTTGATACTTTGCGCTCGCTGGAAGAAGGCATTATGGCTTATCCGGGTTGCGTTTTGGTCACCTCGCACGACCGCTGGTTTTTGGACCGCCTGGCCACACATATCTTGGCTTATGAAGGTGACGGCCATGTCGAGTGGTTTGAAGGCAACTTTGATGACTATGAGCAAGACAAGCGCCGCCGCTTGGGCGATGACGCCTGCAACCCGCACCGCCTGAAATATAAGAAATTAGAGAGATAAAATAATATTCTGCGGAAATCTGAAAAGGTTTCCGCGGAGCAAACTTTTGCAAAAAGGTCGTTATGTGAGGAAGATAATAAGATTTAAGGAAAATTACGATGGAGTGTACATATTGGTACATGACAGAGTAATTTATCCGCAAAATCTGTATTAGATTTCCGCAGAACGACCTTTTTTTAGAACAATCTTAAGACAGCCTGACTAGCTTGAGAGGCGAGGCTTAATGAATTAATCGCCAGTTGTTGTTGGGTTTGCAGGGAGAGCATATTGGCGCTTTCTTCATTCATATCAGCCAATGTCAATTTATCCGCACCTTCTTGCAATACATTAATCAGATTATCGGTAAAAGTTTCTCTCTCGGTAATAATCGAATAATAGTTACCGAGTTTGGTTGCAGCAGAGCGCAAAGTGTTTTTGGCGTTGATGATTTGATTGATACTGTTTTGCACATCTTTGGCTTTGGACCAATCAGCGCTCATCATACCGATTTTATCGGAGCTCAAATCCACACCGCTCACCTCTAAAGTAGCACTGCGATTTTCATTAAAAATCACCTTCAAATCATCAGCCTGAAGTAAGTTCACGCCTTTATAAGAACTGTCTTTAATCAAAGAATCATATTGCGACAGGGCATTGTTATATTGGGTTTGACAAGAGGCAACTTCATCTTCGTTCAACAATGTGGTGTTTTCTTCCTTTTCTTTTTTATAATCAGCAATAATCTCATCCGCCATTTTCCAAGAATTTGTTTCAGCAACGTTTAATGTGGTTTCGATATTACTAGCATTTATGTTTATAGCAGCTGTTGATGTATCTGCATGATAATCAGCCTTCACTTCATACCATTTTGTCTGTCCATTTTTTTCAACGGCGATTTTGGCGCCACTAGCTATATCTAAGACATTGGGATTTGCTGCCGATGCTCCAAAAGAAAAACAATTTCCAGTTGTTTTAAAATATATTTTTGCTGTGTTTTTTATGTTTATTTGGTTGTTTCCTGAACTTGTTGAAATATTACTATTTAATTGTAAATTTCCAGCAATATTGAGAGTTCCACCGTCATAAATAATAGCGTTATTTGCTTTTACATCAGCACCAGCAGCAATATTAAGGATTGCTCTTTCAACATAAAGATTATATCCTTTATGTGCATTAACATTTACTTTTGCCCCTGAATTGATATTTATTGTTGAACCATAATAGGACCAAATGCCCATTGCACTGCTTTCAGACGTTTCGATATTTATTATTGCTCCGCTATCGATGTCACAAACTGAATTATTTCCAGAGAGAATTCCCGTTCCCCATTCTCCATAAGTTTTTATATTAATTTTTCCTCCTATTTTGATATTCCCATTTCTATTTGTTATTGCTTCTCTATAGGATAAAATATTTAAATTAGATAATTTGGCTGATGCTTTAGTTCCTTTAATTACAATTGCATTATATCCTTTACTATAATCCAAATTCAGATCACTGACCAAACAGCCGGTTTTTGTTATGTCTATTAAATTCTTGGCGGCAGAACTTGTCGCGGAGATGCTGGAAAACTCTTCACCTTCGGTGCCGAAGTTGCCGTAATAGTTGACGCCGACGAGTTTTTGGTTTTCTTGCAGGCTTAGGCCGCCAGAAGTGGAGATATCGCCTAAATCTATTTTGCCATAAACGCAAATCTCATTTTTGCCGCTGTCTACTGCTGTGCGCAGCTCTTCGGCATTGGTTACGACCGCACCGTTGGTGCCGACCAGCTTTTCAAAATAGCTCTTCTCCGGCACATAAACCCCGGTATTGACCTGCTCGGCAATGGCTTTCATTTGAGAGAGTAAATCTTCTGCCTTTTCAATCCCCTCGGTGGCGGCTTTGATGGTTTGCACCGATTGGCCCATTGAATCAAGCAAAGCGGACAAATCCTCCGCTCGGTTATTAAGCGAGCTGGCGGTGTAATATGAACTGGGATTATCTATGGCGGAATTAACTTTGAGGCCGGTGGATAAGCGTAATTGCGTGCTATCTTGCAACTTTGAGATTTGTTGCAAGCTTAACAAATTGTTGCGCATGGACGCTGTTAAACTTATTTCTGACATATCCACCAACTACTTTTTGATATATTGCAATACTTTGGATGCGGTTTTCTTACTCAAACCTTTTCATCCGTCTTTAAAACTACCATGTTTCAGGTTAATGTTTGGTTAACAAGCCACAAAAAAAGCTCCTTTGCAGGAGCTTTTTTTATAACATTTAATTTGCGCTTTCAAACTTGCGTTTTTCTTTCAAAAAAACCCAAACTCCAACCGGGATAGACAAAGCATAAATCACGGTCAAAATTCCCAAAGTCAGCCAGGGTTGTGTAATGATAAAGCTGGCAAAAAGAGCCACAAACAACATCATCGGCATAAACATATAAGTCGGCACTTTAAGTTTTTTGGTAGAAAAAGTTGGAATTCGGCTCACCATCAAAAAAGAAACCACGCACAACACCGTAGCGCAAAAAGCATGAGAGCGCACAAAGGTCAGTTCCGGCATTTCAAAAGAAATCATCACCGGCATCATGGCCAAAGCGGCAGCGGCCGGAGCCGGCACCCCGACAAAAAAGTGTGACCAATATTCCGGCTGCGGTTCATCTTCCAACATGGTGTTAAAACGGGCCAAACGCATGGCCATGCCAATGCTCATGAGCAAGCAGAAAAACCAACCGAACTTTGGCAAATCAAACAAGGCCCATTGATAAAGCAAAATGGCCGGAGCCACACCAAAGCTCACAAAATCAGAAAGAGAGTCCAGCTCTGCACCAAACTTGGTTGAACCTTTGAGCATACGTGCCACACGGCCGTCCAAACCGTCAAAGAAAGCGGCCACAAACACAAACAAAACAGCCTTAACCCAGTCTTCCTGGATGGAATATCGAATGGAGGTAACACCGGCGCACAAAGCAAGCATTGTCACAATATTGGGCGCAATTTTACGAAACGGCAAAGCCGTGAGCTTATGCCGGATCATCATTTTGTTAGAGTTTTCCATTATCTGATCACTCCTTTAACCTGCGGATTATTTGCCATCAAATTGGCAATAACGGTTTCGCCGGCAACCATGGTTTGACCAACGCAAACCTGCGGTTCCACGCCTTCCGGCAAATAAACATCTAAGCGCGAGCCAAAACGGATAAGTCCAAAACGCTCCCCTGCCTTATATTCCATTCCTTCTGTAGCCTCGCACAAAATGCGACGCGCAATCAAACCGGCAATCTGCACAAAACAAATTGTTTTGCCGGACTTTGTCTTCATGGCCAAGAGCTGACGCTCGTTATCTTTGCTGGCCTTGTCCAAGGTGGCATTGAAAAACTTACCCGGAACATAAACAGATTTGATGATTGTGCCTTGTGCCGGCGCACGATTGACATGGACGTTAAATACACTCATGAAAACGCTGACACGTGTATATTTGGCATCGCCCAAACCGAGCTCTTCCGGGGCTTTAACTTTAGTAATCATCTGCACAATACCGTCTGCCGGAGAAACCACCACATCATCAATTTCCGGGGTAACACGTTCCGGGTCGCGGAAGAAATAAAAGCACCAAACGGTCAAAACCAAACCAATCCAGCCCAAAGGTTGCCAAATCATTGCCAGTAACGCTGTTACTGCCGCAAAGATTCCGACAAAGCGCCAGCCTTCATTGTTGATGTTGGGCAAAACATAGCGGCGCCAAGAAATATCAATCGTTTTCATAATATAAATCCTTATAAAAAGTTATAAAAAGCTTTACCGGGACGCTGTCACCTGCCATAAAGCACAAAGAAAAATCCTTGCAATGATACTCAAGCACATTTTTGCTTAATACTCAAGTTTTATGTTGCATTTATCAATTTTTCTTTGTATAACCATTTTTGTTGATGCGCTTGTGGCGGAACAGGTAGACGCTGCAGACTTAAAATCTGTTGGCCGCAAGGCCGTGCCGGTTCGATTCCGGCCTAGCGCACCATTTATAAAAAAGCACCTTTCTCAAGGTGCTTTTTTTTGTTGCGCATATGGCCGGAATTAAAATTCCTCTGGCTCATAGGCGTCTGCTCCTCAGGCGCCAACTCGCTGCGGTCACTCGTTTTGTAACTTTCGCTGCGGTCGCTTCTCTCCCTTGCTCTCTAACAAAACTTCGCCTGTCGGCGAAAAACAATTCCCCAAATTGTTTTTCTACTCCAGCCTAGCGCACCATATCATAAAAAAAAGCACCGCAAAGGTGCTTTTTTTTATGATATGATAATATAGTTTATATCACTTTTTTTCCGTTTCTATTTTTTCTTCCTCTTGTTCGGTTTTACGGCCACGCAAATTGGTCAAAAATTGAGATTCCATTTTCATATATTGCGTCAACAACCAGCGCGATTGGAACAACACCAAAACCGTGCCGAACAAAAGCAACAAAATCACCTTATAATTTTCCGTCAAGAAATGGTGCACCACCGTCACAATGAAAAAGCAAATAATCAGCAAGCGCAAACTGGTCATCATGATAAGCGGCAAACGGTTGCTTTTTTTGGCCATCCATAATTTATAATAAATTTTGGAAAGCACACTGTTGGAAACAAAAAAGTTTTTCACGTTTTCCACGTTATCGGAAAGGCCGAAACAAAAGTCAAAATGCTCTTCGAGTTTTTTAACCATACCGTCTTTATGTTCGGCTTTGTCTTTATGCCGCCACCAAAAGAATGTATATTTAAATATTCCGATGATAAATCCGGGCAAAATTGCCTCCCAACCGATGAGAGCCTTCAAAAAAGGAGCCATGAGGAGCAAGGTCACGACGGTGGTTGAAATTCTTCCCCAAATTCCCGGAAAGAGCTCATGCAAAAATGGCTGAATAAAGGTGCTGGAAATGACAATAATGGAATATAAAATGACCGAAAATAAGATAAGGCGCAGAGAATAGTTTTTAAATAAGCCGCCCCACAATCTTTCTTCCGAAGGAGTGACCGGCACCGGCTGATTGTTTTTATTAAAAGATTCCGCTACTTTGGCCGGTAAAAAAGACATCAATTTTTTATAAAATGGATCAGCCGATTTTATCAATTGCGGCGTCAAAAAGGTTGTAATCACGCAAACGGCCACAATCACGGGATAAATTTTTGCATCCAAGACTTTCAAGCTCATACCCAAAGAAGCAATAATGAAAGAAAATTCACCGATCTGCGGCAGAGAAAAGGCTCCGAGCAAAGCTGTTTTCAAGGGTTGTCCCGAAATCATAAAGCCAATGAAAGAAAGCGTTGTTATCCCCACGACCACGATCAATGTAATCAGCAAAATCGGTTTGGCATAAACAACAAACATGGCCGGATTGACCATCATACCGACAGAAACAAAAAATACCGCGCCGAAAAAGTCTTTGAGAGGCTGAATATTTTTCTCAATCTTGTCAATGAACTGGGTTTCAGACAAAATAGACCCCATAAGAAAAGCCCCCAAGGCCGAAGAAAAACCAAAATATGTTGCCAAGAGGACCATTCCGAAACACATGCTGATGGTAATCAAGAGCAGCATTTCATCATTTAAAAAATTGCTGATTTTATCAAGAAAAGTCGGCACCAGATATATCCCGATAAGAAAACACAAAACCAAAAAGAAGAACAATCTGGCCACGCTGAAAAGAAGCTGTGCCCCGTCAATATTGCTGCCGACGGCAATCATCGGCAAAAGGACAAGGAGCAAAATGCCAACCAAATCTTCCACCACCAAAACGCCGAAAACCAAATCGGTAAACTTTTGTTTTTTAATGTTCAAATCTTCAAAGGCTTTGATAATAATAGTGGTTGAAGACATGGAAATCATTGAACCCAGGAAAAAGCTTTCCACCGTGGACCAGCCCAGGAGCAACCCCGTGCTATAACCGATAAAAAGCATGAACAACACGTTGATGTTTGCCGTAATCATGGCAGCCTTACCCACATTCATCATTTTTTTGAAGCTAAACTCTAGCCCCAAGCCGAAAAGCAAAAAGATAACGCCGATATCAGCCCAAATTTTCAAGTTAACCTTATCATTCACTGTTGGCAAAAAGTTCAGATACGGTCCGGCAAAAATACCGGCCAAAACATAGCCCAAGACAATCGGCTGTCTAAATTTTTTACATAAAAGAGTTGTCAATCCGGCATAAATGGTAATCAGGGTCAAATCAACAATCAGCGTATGAATCGAATGCATTTTATTTCCATATGTTTTTATAAATTTTTGAACAAATTTTTATAATGATTCAAAACGGTTCTGATTTTCAAAATATCTTTTGTTGCCCGGTGAGCCACCAAAAAGAGCGTAACTTCGCCGTTGCAAGGCAGCGTGTTCACACAGACAAGCCCTTTGCGCTCATAACCTTTGGGCATGAGGCCGATTCCAGAGCCGTTTTTAACCATTTCAAAAGTATAATAAAACATATTGGTTAAAATTTTACATTTAACTTGTTGAATAATGTCATTAGAAATATTTTTTTTGATAACATCGGCATCATATATCAAACGATGATTTTCGATCATATCTTCTCTGTTTTTCGGATATCCGTGTTGAGAAACATATTTTGGGCTGGCAAAAAAAGCCAAAGGCAGCTTTTTGGAAGCAATAACCACGGCATCGGCAGCATGAGGAAAAGAAGATGTCAGAGCCAAATCCACATCAGAAATCTTCATATTATTTTCGCCTGATTGGTTAACCATAAACTGGCAATAAATTTTTGGAAAACGGTCAAAGAAGTCAGCCATATCCGGCACGGAAAAAAAAGAGGCCGTCAATGAAGACAAGCCAATCAAAACCTTACCGGAAACATCTTTTTTATTATCAACGCCGGATTTAATATCATCGAGCACATTTTCAAGAGCCTCAGATTTTTTGAGCAATTCTTTTCCTCTTGGGGTGAGGAAAGAGCCGCGCCCGTTGCTGAACAAGACCTTGTAACCAAGCTCTTGCTCCAAATTGTCAATATATTTGTTGAGTGTATCAATGGAGACGCCAAACTCTTGAGCGGCAAGTTTTTTGCCGGAATATTTTTCAATGGTTTTCAAATAGCAAACCGCTTGCATCAAACTAAAATCTTTGATATTCACATTTTCCTCCGGCAAAAGCATAACCTGATTGCAAAAAAACATAATAAGTTTATAATTAAGATAATTTAAATACCAATAATTGTAAAGGATTAAAAATGACAAAAATTACGTGGAAACCGGGGACACTTTTGGCACCGGTTCCGCCGGCCCTTATTTCTTGCGGCACGGTTGAAAACCCCAATGTTATGACCGCCGCCTGGACCGGCATCATTGCATCAGACCCGGCCATGACTTATGTTTCAATCCGCCCGTCACGCTATTCTCACGGTTTGATCAAAGAAAGCGGTGAGTTTGTCATCAATTTAACCACATTGGAGCTTGTTAAGGCGGCTGATTGGTGCGGTGTCAAATCGGGTAAGAATATAGATAAATTCAGAGAAATGCATTTAACCGCAGAAAAATGTGCCACCGTCAGCGCCCCGCAGATTAAAGAAGCCCCTGTTTCCATTGAGTGCAAGGTCAAAAGCATCACAAATTTTGGCACGCATGACATGTTTTTAGCTGAGATCACGGCTGTTGACGTTGATGATAAGTTTATTGACGAATCCGGCAAACTTTGGTTGGAAAAAGCCGGTTTAATTGCCTATGTTCATGGTTTTTATTATACTCTTGGTAGAAAAATAGGAAAATTTGGCTTTTCAGTTGAAAAGAATCCTAAAAAATCAAAAGCTAAGGAAGCAAAAAAAATTGACTTTCAACCCAAAAATTCAGAAAAAAACAGTCAAAAAAATAAAAAAAATTCATTTTCGGCACATTTTTCCAAAACCAAGAAAGCTAAGGGTTTGGAGTCAAAAAAGGCCCTGCAGAAATTAGACAGAAAGAGCTATAAATAGACTTAAAACTTGACAAAATAACCAAAAATATATAATATGCCATTCAGAATATCTAATTAAGGAGTTCTGTAATGACAAATTTTGATGATATTAAAACAAAAGAATTTGAAATTCTATTATTAAAACAAGACATTCTCGGGCTTGAAAGTTTTATCGAAAAAAACCTGGAATATAAAAAAATTTATGACTTATTTAAGGGTCGGTTCTATTTTGACAAAAAAGATATCTATCACTTCAAAATATCACCCGATAATAAAACCGCTGCCCTAATCTCCCAACTTTTCCAAAAATATTCAACCCCTTTTCCCTCTTCAACTCCAAAATACAATCTGGAAATTCTCATTGCCCGCTACGGCACCGACCAAAAATTTCATAAAGCAGAATTGCTGCATTATGATGCCGAAGACCAGATCCGCTTTGTAGACCTGGAAAACAACGCCATATTGCTGACCAAAGAAGACAATCCGCAAAAGATAATCCGTCGTTTTTTCAAAAGCTACCCCGGAGAAGAAATAATCCCCAAGCTTGAACTTCTGGACAAAGAAGAAATCAACCGCAAAAAACAAAAATTAGCCGCTATCAGAGATGAATACAGAAAACAAAGCACAACCACCTATAAAATGCCTTTGGTAAGGACTTTTGCACGGCTGTAAAGCTTTTATTTCTGCAAAATATCAGACATCAACGGACGTTTGTTCAGCAAAGAAGCCGGACGAACAAAATGCGGCATATCATCATTGGCGGCCCGTTCAGAAAACTCTGACAAACCTTTTTCAATGGGAGTCGGATTAATAGCCTCGCCTTTTTTATATTGGAAAGCACAGGGCATACCGGCAATAGCGTCATAATATTTGTCTATGCCGAACACTTGCTCGCCTTTGCCGAGATAGAGCACACCGCCGGGAACCTGCATATCATAAATTTTGGCACAAAGTCGTTCCTGAATTTCCGGCAAGAAAAAGCGCAAAACATTACGACAAAAGATAATATCAAAATTTTCTTTAAATGTGGCTTCATCAAGCAGATTATATTTTCTAAACTCCACCATTTTCTTAATATTTTCATTCACGCGCCAAGCTGAGCCGTCAAACGTAAAGTTATCAATCATGATTCCGGCGTTCAATCCGTTTTGAATTTCAAATTGGTCATAGATTCCGCGT
This sequence comes from uncultured Alphaproteobacteria bacterium, assembly GCA_944392225.1. Lineage (GTDB taxonomy): Bacteria > Pseudomonadota > Alphaproteobacteria > RF32 > CAG-239 > CAJLXD01. Next base: position 20,980 of record CALXWB010000009.1, read on the forward strand.
TGCGCCTTAACAATTGCTGCCGAGCACAAATCTGTGCCGATGATATCAATCTGCCAATCGCTATACGGAAAAACCTTATTAACCATAATGGCAATGGAATAAACTTCCTGCCCGGTTGAGCAGCCCAAACTTAAGATACGCAGTTTTTTAATATCGCGATTTGTTTCCTTAATCAGCGGCAGAACATAATTTTCAAATTGTTGAAAAACGCTCCAATCTCTGTAAAAATGTGTATCACCGAAAGCCAAACTTTCAATCACTTGCGAAATCAATGCCTTTTGCCCCGATTTCAGTTCGGCAATCAAATCTTCAATGCTGTTAAAGCCTTTTTCTCTGACCAAAGTTGCAATTTTTTTGTCGATGGAAAAATATTCTCTTTCAGAAAAGTTCCACCCGGCTTGGCTTTTCAAGAGGCCGATTAAAAAATCAAAATCACTTTTTCGCATATTTTTCTCTCCTCTTAAGCCAAACCCAACATGGCAATTTTGGTTTCAATAATCTCTTCGTCAAAAGGTTTCATAATATAATCATCAGCGCCGCCCTGCAAAGCCTCTCTGATTTTTGTCTCATCCGTCACGGAAGAACAGAAAATAATTTTCGGCTGCTGCATTTTTGTCTCGGAGCGGATCATATACAAGACATCAATTCCCTCCATCAGAGGCAAACGCCAATCCATGATAATCACGTCGATGGGGGTTTTGCGCCACTGTTGCACCACATCTTCGCCGTCTTCGGCTTCAATCACGTCAAAGCCCAGATTGGTCATTATTTTAGACAAGACCATCCGAATTATTTTAGAATCATCAGCAATCAAACAAGACGGCATTTTCACCCCTTCAATCTATAACAAAACCAAAAACATTTCCCTCCGAAATGCGCAAATGCAAATCAGATGTTTCAATGATATATTTCAAATAGAGAACCGGTGCATGTTGTGCGAGGTATTCTTCCTCTTGCCCGGAAAGTATGGCCAAAAGCTCGGTCTGTTTTGGCGCAGAGACCTTTGATACTTCAGAAATGTTAACAAATAGTTTATTATTTTTTTCCTCAGCACAAATTTTTCCGCCCTTAATGATTGTATCAGCCAAGGCCATTACAGCTAACATTAAGATTCTGCAATATTTTTGTGAAATATTCGCAGCCTCAAAGTCGATTAAAAAATTTTGATTTCCGATTGTTTTTAAATATTCACAAATAGTTTTTTGGACCAAATCCACATCTTGAAGGTTGGCATTATTCAGTCCGAAAGCCATTCTGAAGAACTTCATTCTGGCAGTTAAAACCCCGGAGCTAACTTTCAGAATAGATTGTATTTCCGGCAAAAAATCCATATCGCCTTCTTCCAAAAGCTCCACGGCATTGGCAACCGCACCGATATTGCCGATTAAGTCATGGCTGATTCGGGTGCAAATCAATTCGGATAAGGAAATATTTTTGTTCATTTTAAACACTTTCTTTCAAAAACTATATAAATCCGTATTCATAAAGCGCTGATCTTCTCGCGACATTCGGGTATAATCGAGCTCTCTGAGCATGGGGTCTTCAAGCACCAAAAAGCCGGTTGAAGCTTTCATATAAGGTTTATTGGCGCCCAAGCCCCAAGAAACCTCTTCTTTATTATCTGGTGCACCATATTTTTGGTTAACTTTTTTCCAAAAATCATAAACCTTAATATTATAAAGATAGGCTGCCTTTGCACCGCTTCCCTTAATTTCGCCGGACATGCTTTTATACATAATGCGATAAACCTTATTTTGCGTGAAATTAGAAGTAAATTTGACCTCAATTTCCTCTTTTGTATCATACTTTGCAAACTTTGCGGTTTCCACATATTGATAGCCGTTTTTCTTGGACATTTCCACCACGCAGTTCATCACACGCTCATAACCGACCACACCATTGTTGCGGCATTTTTCTTCATTGCGCCATTTAATAAAATTAGGAATTTCCAAATGCTGAGAAACGGGCTTAAACCCTCTGATGAGCAGGGCTTTTTGCGTTTGTGCAAGATTCATGCGCAGCATCACGCCGGAAATATCAAACACGGAAGCATTTGAGCGCCGAGAGCTGTTCTGGCTTCCGCTGACCAAATTTTCCAAAGTTTCATCAGCCGATGACTGTTCTTCTGCAGATTTTTTTTCAAGTGTTTGCGGAATGGTTTGCGACAACTGTTCAATCCAGGTTTTAGAGTTTTTGGAAGGCTCTGCAGCATTGGCATCATTGACAGAAGATGCATTTTGTTGCAAAGCATCGGTTAAAGTCTGTGCCTGTGCGGCAGAGTTCACACCCAGATTATTTTTTGTCGGCGATGGTGTTGAAGGTGCATTTTGCTGTTGTATGTTACCATAAGAAAAATCAAGTTTTCCCTGTTGCGGTGCCAAATTGAAATCTGGATCCTGATAATCCATATCATTGGTCGGAGAAAAGTCCATATCTTCGGGCGACATTTGAAAATTTTGGTTTTCTTGCGGGGCAATCGGCTGCAACCCGCTCATCTGAGAAAAATTGGGCGCTTGTGCCAAAGCAGCTTTTGCCTCCAAAAAAGCAAAAGCCCCCAAAAGAGCCAAACACACCGCCGATTTTGTCTTCATAAACAGCACACTTTTCTCATCAAAATTTGCACAAATTTTGTTTTATCTTAGTCCCATATTTATAAGATATCAAACATTTCAACATATTTATCAAAAGAACTTTTATATTTACATTTTTTTGCACTTTGCCTATAAAGGACAATAAAAAGGTTCAAAAGAATGAATAATAACAAAATCTTACACATATTTGGCGCCGGCTTGGCAGGTTCCGAGGCTGCGTGGCAGGCAGCGCAGAGAGGCATCAACGTCATTTTGCATGAGATGCGTCCGCTCAACTTTTCCCCGGCACACAAGACCGAAAACTTTGCCGAGCTGGTTTGTTCCAACTCATTGCGCTCGGACGATTATGAGCATAATGCCGTGGGGTTGCTGCATGAAGAAATGCGGCGTGCCGATTCTTTAATTATGTTTTGTGCCGATGCCACCAAAGTTCCGGCCGGCGGTGCTTTGGCTGTGGATAGAGAAGTCTTTTCGGCTCTGGTAACGGAGAAAATCACCTCTTGTCCCAATATCCAAATTGTGCATGAAGAATTGGAAAAAATACCCGATTCTGACTTTGGAGAGGTTATCATTGCCACCGGGCCTTTAACATCAGACAAGCTGGCACAAGATATCTTAAGAAAAATTGACCATGAATCTTTATCATTTTTTGATGCCATTGCCCCTGTCATATACAAAGACAGCATAGATTTTGACAAAGCCTGGTATCAGTCCAGGCATGATAAAGGCAATAAGCTGGACTATATCAATTGTCCTTTGAGCAAAGAACAATATTATCACTTTGTCAACGAGCTGAAAAATGGTGAAAAAGTTGAGTTTCACGATTGGGAAAATGCACATTATTTTGAGGGCTGTTTGCCCATAGAGGTAATGGCGGAAAGAGGTGATGAAACTCTGGCATACGGCCCCATGAAACCCATTGGTCTGACCAATCCTCATACAACGGAAAAACCCTATGCCGTGGTGCAATTACGCCAAGACAATCAAGAAGACACTTTAAGAAACATGGTAGGTTTTCAAACCAAATTAAAACATGGTGAGCAACTGCGCATTTTCAGACAAATTCCGGGACTGGAAAATGCCCGTTTTGCGCGCTTGGGCGGCATACATAAAAACACCTTCATCAAAAGCCCGATTTTGCTTGATGAATATCTGCGTCTAAAGAGCCAACCCAACATCAGTTTTGCCGGGCAAATCACCGGCTGTGAGGGCTATATTGAAAGCGCCTCGGTCGGCTTTATGGTAGGCTACTTTGCAGCATCGCGCCTTAACGGAAAAAAGCCTGTTTTACCGCCGCGCACCACGGCTTTTGGCTCTATGCTGGCACATATTACGGACCCCACCAATATTGAAGATTTTCAGCCCATGAATATCAATTTTGGTCTTTTTCCAACCATTCAGGGAGAAACAACGATAAATGGCAAATTTAGAAAAATCAAAGGCATGGACAGAAAAGAAGCTTATTCCAAACGCGCACTTCATGATATTGCCAGCTGGATAGAAGAGATAAAAGCATGATGAAAATCCGCCACAAAAACCAAAAGCAAGAAAACTTTCCCGTCGGGATGATGATTTTTAACGCAAATTTGAGAAAAATCATCAATGACTATTACAAGTTTGCGCGCTATGCCGATGATATTGCCGATAACCCGAATTTGAAGGCCGAAAAGAAAGTTGAAAAGCTTCACGAACTGGAAGAAATTTTCTTAAAACAAAGAAAATATCACGGTCAAAAGCTCAAATTTGTCACACGGCTCAGAGAAGAGTTTGACAAACAGAGCCTCAATTCCAATTTGGCCACCGATTTGCTGATTGCGTTCAGAAAAGATGCCATTGGTTTTGATTATCAAACTTGGGAACAGCTGGTTGACTATTGCAAATATTCGGCAGCTCCGGTCGGCAAATTTATGTTGGCGGTTCACAAAGAAAACCCATCGACCTATCTTCCGGCCGCATCTTTGTGCATTGCTTTGCAAATCATCAATCACATTCAAGATTTGAGATATGACAATATTGTGCAAAAAAGAAGATACCTTCCGGCAGATATTATGAAAAAGTATCATCTCAAAGAAGAAGATTTAACCAAAGACAAAAGCAGCATCAGCTTAAAAAAAGCCATTGAACACATCATCAACCTAACAAGGGGCATGGTCAAAGAAGGCGCTCTTCTGACGCAATTGATAAAAGACAGAAATTTGCGCATTGAGGTATGTATTATCCTTTCTTTAACCAATATTATGATAAAAAAGATAATAAAATATGATGTCATGGCAACAGAAGTCAAGCTTTCAAAGTTTGATTGGTTGCGGGGAACACTTTGCGGCATATACAAAGGAATAACTGCCAAAGTCAAGACCCTCCCCAACGAGGAGAAAAAATAAAGTTATGAATAATATCAAAAAAATTGTCAAAAAATCGGGAAGTTCATTTTTCTGGAGCATGCGCTTTTTGCCCTTTGGCAAAAGGAACGCCATGTATACCATATATGCCTTTTGCCGCCATATTGATGATATTGTGGACGGCGACAAAGATGTGGAAGAAAAATTAAACCTGATGGAAGCCTGGCGCCAAGAGCTTGATAATATTTATGATAAAAAATTGCCGCAAACCGAAATCGGCCGCAAAATATATAAAAATTGTATGCGTTTCAAACTTCCCAAAGAAGAGTTTATGCGTTTGATTAACGGCATTTCCATGGATTTGCCCACACCTCTGCAAGCCCCGTCGATGGAAAAATTCAACGAATATTGCCGCGGTGTGGCCGGTGTTCCTGGCAACTTATCTTTGCGCATTTTTGGTGTTGAAGATGAAGCTTTGATTGAAAAACTCTCAACCACCTTGGGCAATGCTTTGCAAATCACCAACATTTTGCGCGATGTAAAAGAAGATGCCCAAATCGGCAGATTATACATTCCCAAAGAAATGCTTGAACGAGCCGGCATCACATCAACCGACCCATTAACCGTAGTTGTTAATCCCAATTTGGCCAAAGCCAGAGAAGAATTGGCCAAAATCGCAGCCGAGGATTATGAGGTTTCTTATCAACTGATAAAACAACTGGATAAAAAAGTGGCTCGTCCGGTCTTAATGATGGCCAACATTTACAAACGTTATTTTGACATCATGCAAAACCGCGGCTGGGAGATAATATCGCCCAAACCGCAGCTCAGCAAAATCAAAAAGCTGTCATTGGCTTTGCGCGCATTCTTTTTCAAATAAAAGATGAAAAAAAAGGCAAAAACATATCACATTTTGGGCGGCGGTCTGGCCGGATTATGCGCCGCCAAATTCATCAAAGAAAAAAACAAAAATAACAACGTGATAGTTTATGAAGCAGCCGCACATTTGGGCGGCCGATGCTTTTCTTTTTATGATAAAATTTTGCAAAAAGAAATTGACAATGCCACACATGTGGTTTTGGGCGCCAATAAGGAAGTAAGAAAACTTTTAAGAATTAAAGATTGGTCTAATCAAAGCTATTTTTTTGATGAGGAAAAAATCAACACCCATTTTTGGCGTTATATAAGCTTTATTTTGCTTTCCATATTCAACACCAAAGCTTGCCAAATTCCATATTCAGCCATTTTAAAATTATTACAAAAGCTTTTTCCTTTTGGAACCGACAAAAGAAAAATATATTTTTCCAAAGGGGATTTAAGCAAAAATTTAATTGAGCCATTAAGGCGTTATGCAGATGAAATCAAATTAGGCTGGAAACTAAATTCTTTTCAAGCAAAAAATGATGTCGTTCAAAAGCTGATTTTCAATCATGGAGAAGTTGAAATAGGTTCGAAAGACCAAATTATCTGCGCTTTGGATGCAGCAAATTACCACAAAATTTTTTCAGGTCCAAAATTTGAATTTAACCCGATAACCAACATTTTTTATCGCACCAGTGTGCCATTAACTTTACCGAAAAATATTCCTTTTATAGCAACCCCAAATCAAACGGCCGATTGGATTTTTATTGTTGGAGATATGGTTGCCGTCACCATTTCGGATAGTTCTCAATTAGAAGGGATAGAGGACGAAGAATTGGCTAGAAAAATTTGGCTCGAAATCAGAGAAATAAACGGTATAAAGGCAGCATTTATGCCTCCGTTCAAAGTTTTGCGCCACCAGCGTGCAACCATCAAACAAGATAAGAAAAACAATATGTTAAGGCCAAAAACAGCCCAAAGTTCTTATAAAAACATGCGCCTTGCCGGAGATTGGACCATGAGAAACTGGCCTTGTTCTCTGGAAACCACTGTTTTATCTGCAAAAAGAGCCATAAAATAGAAATTTTCATAAAAATTTAATCATTGCCTAATATAAAAGAAAATGATAATATTTAATATAGTGCAGATTCTTAGGGCAAGGGAGATGTGTCATGAAACTATTGGTTAAATTATGTTTGATTGGTCTAGCTTCGGCATTAACCATTTCAGCTACTCAAGCACAAAACACAACAAATAATTTCAGCCTGGAGGTAACGCCTTCGGCAAGTTACCAACTGGCAAAAGCGCAGTTTTTGCCGGATTTTACCGATAGTGAATGGGGCTATAATTCACATGACTTGACAGCCGGCAGCATTGCCGATGATGATTCTTGCTCAGCCTACCCTCTTTCTTCTTGCCCGGCCAACGGAAACTGCAGCCAATGTCCCACTAACAGAAACAAATATCGCCTGAATTCTTGTGTTACCGATTTTAGAATAACCCCAAACAGAAAATATTGTGTTCCTAATTCTTGCGAAAATTTGACCAAGCATAAAGAATATTATGATTATTCAAGCTATGGAGAGCTATACAGCACCCCTCCCACGGGTATGAGCTGCACCTATGGCGGCCCGGCGATTAAGGTTAACGGTATTGCCGTTGCCAGAACATCTTGTTACTCAAAATGCACCTATTCCAGCTGTGAAGACTTGGGTTATTCTTCCACCCATGCATCTGATAAAAGATGCGTAAAATATTCCCCCGGTGACTTAACCTGTTATGCCGGCTGCACAAGTATCTCTTGTTCAGGATACACTCTTAACAAATCTCCGATGCCGTCACACGCTAAAACAATGGTTCAATGCCCGGATTGTTCTCGGCTTGCTTATGCTAATATCAAAACAGTAGAAGGAACAGTCGTAAAACAAATAACCACTCCGAATTGCGGCTTGAAATATTATAAAATCGGCGCTTGTGAAGATGGTTATAAGGTTAACTCAAGTGGCACACAATGTTTGAGCGATACTTGTCCGAACGGCTATTATAAAGAATGTGAAACCGGCACGCAAGGCACCCCGCAATATACAGAATATGGCACCGCTTGCTATCAATGTAAAGCTGCGGGATCCCGCTGTGTTGAACTGGGATATAACAATTCAATACAATGGGGCAAAAAGAAGCCTAATGATGGACAAACTTATAGCTTTGTAAAAACAGCTACTTGTCCTTATGCTTCTAATTATTATATGGGCTATTGGAACCCAACCACCTGTAACAACCCAAAACGCGGTTCATACTTATATTCAGACAAAACCTGCAGCACGCAGTTAATCTCTGCCAAAACCGTGATTGGCGTTATTTTCACAGATCCGTCCATCACCAGCCGTCGTATTGCCGTGGCGCTCAAACCCGGCAGCGGAACTTGGATTGATACATCAAAAGCTGACGAATGGAGCAACGTGGCTACCGGCGCTTTTGATGTTCCTACACTAACTAACCATACCTCGCCGTTGGAGGTTGATAACGGAAAAGCCAACACCAAAATTATTGCCTCATATTGTCAGGAGATTGGAGCTAGTTGTCCGGCCGCAGAAACTGCCTATGCCTATAAAACCGCAGGCACATCGGCCGGAGATTGGTATTTGCCTTCAACCGTTGAGCTGGAATGGCTCTTTAGCGAAAAGGCTACTATAGATAAAAGCTTGGTAAGTGTCGGAGCTCTAGACCTCTATGCCGCCTGCTATGTGTGGAGCTCAGAGGAGCGTCTTAGCTCTGAAGCTTGGACATGGTTAGAATCTCAAAAAAGTTTTGTAAATGCATACAAAGGCAATGGATATTGCTCTCATATTATTTTAGATCTTGATCAAATTGGTAAAAATCCGACCTGTCCATTAAAAGTTTGTTCATATACATATCCATTAACCTCATGCCCTGAACATGGAAAATGTACTCCTTGTTCTATACAAGACTCTCAGTGCAACCAAACAGTAAAATTCAAACTCGATAGCTGTGAAGATGGTTACACAATGCTTAAAAATACTTGCGTAAAAAGAACGACTTGCACTGCTACATTTTGCAAAGGTTCACCAACGAAACCAGCCCATGCAACATCATACACATCTTGCACGCCGGTAAATATAGATTGTTCTAAAGGGAGAACAGTTTATACCGCAACAGCATGTCAGTCCGGATATAAGTTAGACGGTATGGGTGGTTGTACACCAACAAGCACAGGAGGAACAGTCCCTTCAATCTGCACGGAAGAATGCAACAACATATACACCAGCACACAATGTAAAAGCACTTGCGTCCAAAAATGTCAAAAGGGTGAAAACTACTTGAACATATACATTGGCGCTACGCAGTGCCAAATGAAATAGGCTCTACAAAAAAATCCCTCAGAGCAAAATCTGAGGGATTTTTTTGTTCTTTAAACACATCACATACAGCAAAAACAACAAAGAAAATTAACTTTTTTAACAACAGATATTCTGGCAAGAACCCACGATAATTCTTATGACAAGCCTTATGATATAACCATACTTGTTAGCTAGCATAAAGCTAATTACTCTAAAGTCTTACCATCTATCAAACAAACAAATCCAAGGCTTTTTGTAAAGCAACCAGACACAAAAAAAATCCCGCCAAATAAGCGGGATTTTTTCAATCAATAAGTTACACTATCTTCTTCTTAAGAAAGACGGAATTTCCAAGTTCAATCTGTCTTCCATACCATAATCTGTTCCATTAGAAGAAAAGCTTGGAGAAACGGGCTCTTGTAAACGTTCTTCTTCTCTTTTCTTTTTATTTCTGCGTGCGATGGAAAAGCCGGTCACACGTTCAATCAAAGTCGGTGTATGGCGTTCATCGTCAACAATCAATTCTTCTTGCTCTTCGGTTTTACGAGCGGCAAAGGGTTGCGGATTGTGGTTTGGAAAGAGTTCCGGCTCTTCTTCCACTTCACGCACCGTATTTTTTGGGGTAAAGACATTGGAGTTAGCCGTTGCTAAAATACTGTCATATTGAGAATTATCACTCAAATCTTCAGACTTATTGATAATGGCCTTAAACAAAGCTGTTGCTTTAGGCATATCTCCGGCAACGGAAGAAGCTTCAACATCAGCAAAATCATTAAATTTTGCCTCGGAAGCAGAAATCTGTGTCGGAATTTCATCTGGAGTTTCTTCAACTGTTTCTGTTTCGGTAATGCTGAAAACATTTTCAGGCTCGGTTTCCAAAACAGGGGCAACCGGCTCCTCTTCTACAACGGTTTCGGTTTTGGTTGCCGAAAATTTTTCCAAGTTAGAATCAATTTCATCATTAGGCACAACCGAAACGCTCACTTTTTCCATAAAAGTAGTTTCGGGCATAGGTTTTTTTTCAACAGCTGGTTTAGCTTTTGCCTGAGCATCACCAATTCCCGTTGCCACGATAGAAACTCTGATTTTGCCCATTAACGTATCATCAAAGCTGGAGCCGAAGATGATATTGGCATCTTCATCCACTTCTTCTTTAATACGGCTGGCAGCCTCATCAATCTCAAACAAAGTGATGTCGGAACCGCCGGTAATATTGATTAACACGCCTTTTGCACCGCGCATTGAACAATCATCAAGAAGCGGGTTAGACAAGGCTTGTTCGGCAGCCTTAACGGCTCTGTCTTCACCTTCTGCCTCACCTGTTCCCATAATGGCTTTACCTTTGTCCTGCATAATCGATTTAATATCGGCAAAATCAAGGTTAATCAAACCCGGCATCATCATCAAATCTGTAATGGAGCGCACACCGGCATAAAGCACATTATCGGCCATTACAAAAGCATCAACCAAGGTTGTGTTTTTATCAGCGATTCTAAACAAATTTTGGTTAGGAATAATAATGATACTATCCACCTCTTTGGTAAATTCTTCAACGGCGGCCTCAGCGGTTTCCAATCGTTTTCTTCCCTCAAATTGGAAAGGCTTTGTAACCACGCCGACGGTAAGTATTCCTTTTTCTTTGGCAAGTTTGGCCACCACGGGAGCTGCACCGCTGCCTGTTCCGCCGCCCATACCGGCGGTGATAAAGACCATATTAGCACCCTCAAGCTCGCGTTCAATCTCTTCTTTGGCTTCTTCGGCAGCCATCTTACCGACTTCGGGGCGAGCACCGGCACCCAAGCCTTGTGTTGTTTCCAGCCCCAGTTGGATTTTTCTGCTGGCGGTAGAGTTAGCCAAAGCCTGAGCATCGGTATTAGCCACAATAAAGTCAACGCCTTCAAGCTTTTTGGCAATCATATTATTAACGGCATTACCGCCACCGCCGCCCACGCCGATAACCGAGATTCTGGGTTTGAGTTGAGCAATTGTTTTTTCTGGTACAGCTAATTTAATTGACATTTTTTTTCCTAACAAACAATCTATAAAAAAACAGTAGTCCTATCTGGCATATAGGCTAGCACAAAATAAATTAAGTTTTGGTTACCAAAGGAAAAATTTTAAAAATTTTGTTTGAACCACGAGAACAAAGAGCCCAAAACGCCGTTTTCGGCATGAACCGGCTTATTGATAATTTTGTTGGGCTTTTTTTCCGTATAGTTAAGGGCAAACAAGAGCAACCCGATACAGGTAGAAAAAGCAGGATTATAAAGTGTTTCCGGCAAGTTTGGCACATTTTTGGGTTTGCCGATACGCACTTGTTTATCCAAAACCATGGAAGCCACTTCTCTGATACCTGCGAGTTGGCTTCCGCCGCCGGTCAAAACCACACGATGACTTGAAATATCGGCCAAGCCTTGCTCTCTGAACTTATTATTCACCAGCTCAAAAATTTCTTCGATTCTCGGGGTGATAATGCTGATAAGGTCAGATTTTGGTACTTGTTTAATCAGGCTGTCATCTTCTTCGCCGACAGGATACACATTTATCAACTCGGCTTTGTCTTGCGAAGAAAGAAAAGCGCAACCGTGCAAAGTTTTCAAACGCTCGGCATGAGCAAAAGAAGTGGTCAAGCCATAAGCAATATCGTTGGTCACATTATTTCCGCCCACGGCAATGGAAGAAAAATAAACCGGGTAACCGTGTTTGAAAGTGGCAATACTGGTTGTTCCGCCGCCAATATCAATAACCGTTGCCCCGATTTCTTTTTCATCATCAACCAGGCAAGCCAAGCCGGAGGCATAAGAAGAAAAAGATTTTCCGGCAATTTCCAAATGAGCATTTTCCACCACGGTGGCAATATTTCGATACATAATATCCGGCATCAGCCCGAGTAAAATATCCACCGAAAGGCTTTCCCCGAAAATATTTCTCGGGTCTTTAACTTCCTCCCCCATATCCAAACGATAACACGTCGGCAAGCAGTGAATCAGCTCATGTCCGTCAACATTAATTTTGTTAATACCGCGTTCAATCACTTTGTTGATATCAGCTTCATTAACCGGCCGATTTTTATTAATGGAAATTGAGGCGCTTTTAATAGTGCTTTTAACCTTATCCCCGGAAACATTAACAATCACGCGGTCGATTCGCTCATTAGCCATTTGCTCGGCTGTTTCCACGGCGTTACACACAGCCAAAGTTGCTTGATTAATATCAACCACCACCCCGTTTTTGATTCCGTTTGAGGCATTATACCCATAACCCACAACGTTGATTCTCTTATCTCGGCTGATTTTGGCAATAACGCAACACACCTTGGAAGATCCAATATCCAAAGCAGCAATTGTTGTCAGTCGATTAAAAGAATGTGTCACTCTAGACTCCCATCAATAAAAGAATCAAAACCAAACAAAATCAGACTCGGTTTTCTTTAAGATTTTTCCGCAAAACCGGGGCTTTACCTTCAGTTTTTTTCAACGTCACGGTAATTTTACCTTTTAATCGTAAATCAATGATGGTTAATTTACGTTTAAGAATACCGTTAACGGCATCCAAGTTTAACAATTTTTTCCAAGCTTCTTCCACATGTTCTTCCGGCAATTTGACGGTCACGCCGTTTTGAATATCATCAAAAACCAAATCCCAGCGCCGATGAGAAATAAAGTTTGCCACTTTCACACGTTCAAAAACTTTTTTATTGGAAGAAATGATTTTGAGCAACTGATTAATATTTTCCGGCGCCCCTTCTCCCACAATCAGCAATATCGGTTTTTCCGGGGTAAAAGGCGCATCAATGACCAAGCCGTCTTCATCAATGGGATGAAATTTTTCATTAATCTGCCAAATGGAGCGCACCTGCCGCTCTTCTAAAGAAATTTCCAGCACATTCGGAAAAAACTTGCGTTTGACGATGGCATTTTTCACCCAAGGCAAATGCTCAATTCTCTCTTTCATATCATGGATATTGATTTTTAAAAAATTATCGCCGCGCTTTACCTGCAAAATCCTCAGCAAATCCGGCTTAGAAGTTTTATCACGCCCCACGACCACCACATCGTCCAAAGTCAGGCCGGCTTTTGCGGCATAGTCAAACAAAGTCTGAACCGCATTTTGTGTTTTTTCTTCCACCATATCCGTTGTCACAATCAAAGTTGCAAATCCCAACACAAAAATCAACCCCAAAACGAACAAATTTGCCGCCAACCTTTTACCAAACTCTTTGGGTTCGGGAACAATATTTGTTTTTTGTGAGTTGTTTTTTTGAACTTCGGAATTTTCAGATTGTGTGGTCATGGCTTTATTTTAAAACACCCATGCGTTTAACTTCCCATTCCAAAGTGATGGAAGTTTTTTCTTTCACTTTTTTAATAATGGTTTCGCCCAAATTTTCAATATCGGCAGCACTGGCTTTGCCAGTATTAACCAAAAAGTTGCAATGTTTTTCAGAAACCTTTGCCCCGTTAAAGTTTAAACTATCGCATCCTGATTTTTTAATCAGCTCCCAAGCTTTCAAACCTTCGGGATTTTTGAAAGTAGACCCGGCCGTTCTTTCATTATACGGCTGATTTTTGATTCTTTTTTCTTTGTTTTCGGCAATAATTTTGGCCACTTCTTCCCCGGGACGATAAAATGTTTTAAATGTGATGGAAGTCACTATCCAATCTTCAGGGAACAAGCTGCTACGATAAGAGAGTTTCAAGTCATCGACCCCGATTTCTTTTTTTTCACCTTCGCCGTTCACAATCGTGGCTTTAACAATCACATCTTTCACTTCTGTGCCGTAGCAACCGGCGTTTGTTTTGACCGAACCGCCGATAAGACCGGGAATTGAGCAAAGAAATTCCAAACCGCCCATATTTTTTTCAATCAAATATTTTTCCAAGCCAGAGTTTTTGAAGCCGGCCCCGAGTGTAATCAAATTATCTTCAATTGCCACTTTTCTGAAATTGCGATTATCAAGTTTAATCACCACGCCGGGAATGCCGCCGTCACGCACCAAAATATTAGACCCGGCCCCAATCACGCAAATCGGCAAATTATAAGGTTTGGTTTTCATAAAAAAGGCCAAATCATCTTCATCTTCGGGAAAAAACATCACTTCGGCCGGGCCCCCGACACCAAACCATGTATATTTGGACATAGGTTCGTTTTTCTTATATTTTCCTCTGACCTGAGGCAAATATTGCATCAAATCATCAGCCGGGGTTTTTGACCAAAACATTGTTTTTCTCCTTAAAAAAAATCAGGCACGGTTTTTAGGCATTAATAATTTCTTTTTCCAAAGCATCAGCCAAGCGTTTGGCAGCATCAACAATCCCGACGTTTTTTGCATTTTGAGACATTTTGGGCAAGCTTTTTTGTTCATTGGGCAAAGATGATTCCTCCAAAAAAGAAAGCAAATTTTGTTTCAAATAGTCGGGCGTAAATTTGTCTTGCACCACCAGTTTGGCTCCTTTGGCATCAGCCAACCATTTAGCATTGCCGGTTTGGTGGTCATCTGCGGCAATCGGCAGAGGCACCAAGATAGAGGGCAACCCCGCCGCCGCAATTTCAAACACCGAAGAAGCCCCCGAGCGAGAGATAATGACATGGCTTGAGGCATAGAGCTCGGGCATATTTTCAAAAAAATGAGCCAACACGGTTTGGCAGGCCAAATTTTTATATTTTTCTTGCAACTCGGGCAAATCGTCAAGACGGCATTGTTGCACGATTTTGAGCTTTTTTTGCAAATTTTTATCAAGCAAAGAAACAGCTTGCGGCACCACATCGGCAAACACTTTGGCCCCTTGACTGCCGCCCAAAACCAAAACCTGCATCACATTTTTATGCGGCTGATACGTATTTTCAGCCAAATTGGCAATAGTTTCTCTGATGGGCATGCCGGTAACAATACTTTTAACATTTTGCGGCGCATATTTGGTGTTTTTGAAGCTTTTGGCAATAAGTGTGGCATATTTGCTCAAAAAACGATTTGTTCGGCTCATAACCGAGTTTTGTTCATGGAGCACCAAATCCGTTCCCGTAAGAACGGCCGCCACGCAGCATGGGAAAGAAGCATATCCGCCAAAACCCACCACACAAGCCGGTTTTTCTTTCAAAATAACGCACAAGGCTTGCAAAACACCAAAGCTGAGTTTGCACAAACTTTTGATTTTGAAAAAAACAGATTTTCCGACCAAACTTCCGGCACATACGGCCACGTTTTTAATTTTTGACAATTGCCCTTTATAATTATCTTTGCCGCGTTTATCCGTCACAAAAATCAAGCGATATCCTCTTTTAGAAAGCTCTTGTGCCAAAGCCTCGGCCGGATACACGTGCCCGCCGGTTCCGCCCGCGGTCAAAATAATCAAAGGAGCTTTTTTTGAGCGTTTAATCCGTTTCATCTTTGTCCTCCGCATGAACATTTTTTCGAGTAATTGCCAGCAACATTCCCATACCGAAAGCCGTGGCCAAAAGAGAAGATCCGCCATAAGAGATAAACGGCAAAGTCATACCTTTTGTCGGCATCAGATGGAGAGATGATGCCATATTAATAATGGCTTGTAAACCAAAAGAAGCAGCCAGCGCCGAAGCCGACAAAATGATGAACAAGTTATTTTCTTTGGCAGAAACAATCATGGCGCGCAAAACAATGGCCGCATAAATGGCCACAATGCCAAGGCACAAAATCATGCCATATTCTTCAGCCGCCACGGCAAAAATAAAATCCGTATGCGCATCGGGAATATTCATCTTAACAATTCCCTCACCGGGACCACGACCGAAAAAGCCGCCGCTTTCAAAGGCTTCCAAAGATTTTTTAATTTGGTACCCCATATTGTTTTCTGAGGCCAAAAATTGATCCACACGCGCCTGCACATGCGGAAAAATAAAATATGCCGAAACGGCGCCAATCACGCCGAGAACACCCAAAACCCCCACAAGCCATAAGGACAAACCGGCCAAAAAGAACTGAAAACACCATATGGCCGTCACCACAATGGTCATGCCCAAGTCAGGCTGCAAAAGGAGCAAAGCCGCCGTTAGTGCAAACAAAGAAGTTGAGAGCAAATTTCCCGGAAAATCGCGATATTTTTTTTGCCCGTCAAAAAGCCAGGCAGCCACCACGGCAAAACTCGGCTTAACAAACTCGGAAGGTTGCAAAGAAACGCCGGCAAAATTAATCCAGCGTGAGGCTCCTTTGGTTTCTTCTCCCAAAAACAAGGTCAAAACCATCAGTCCCAGCGTCACAACAAAAGCAATAATTGCGGTACGACGAATGATTTTCAAATTTTGCATAGAGATAAAAATCATCACGGCATAAGCAATCGGAATAAAAAACAATTGCCTTTTGATGAAATGAAAACTCCCCGCACCGATTCGATTGGCAACGGCAGGACTGGCAGAAAAATTAAGAAAGATTCCGATAACCAGCAACAAGGTAATAAGGGTAAGCAAGGTTTTATCAACCGTCCACCACCAATTGGCAATCATACTTTTGCTGTTTCGGGCAAATGAAAACACTTTTTTCTCCCTATCTTACAATCAAAGCCATGGAACCGACAACGGCCAACAAAAAGGCCACAATCCAAAAACGCAAAACCACGGTTGTTTCTTTCCAGCCAAGCTGCTCAAAATGATGATGAATGGGAGCCATCAAAAACACTCTGGTTTTTGTGCGTTTATACCAAAAAACTTGGATCATCACGGACAAAGCTTCAATCACAAAAATGCCGCCGACAATGGCAAGCAAAATCTCTTGTTTGACCATGATGGAAACCGTGCCGAGCAAAGCGCCCAAAGCCAAAGAGCCGGTATCGCCCATAAAAACTTTGGCCGGCGGAGCGTTAAACCACAAAAAGCCGACACAACCGCCAATAACGGCAGCACAAACAACAGCCACCTCGGAAGCCCCTGCAATCGGGGTGATATAAAAGGACAGAGCCAAACTTCCGCCGCAGATATAGGCCACCACCATAAAGAAAGCAAAAGCCACCACGAGCAACCCTCCGGCCAAACCGTCCAATCCGTCGCTTAAGTTAACGGCATTAGAGGCGCCCACAATCACAATCATGGCGAGCGGAATATAGAAATAGCACAAATTGATGGCCAAATTCTTAAAATAAGGAATAGTCAGCATATAGCGAGTTTCTTCAGGGGTGAAATAAGAAGTAACGCCAACGGCAATAAGTGCGGTAGAAAATTGCAAAAACAACTTCATTTTAGCGCTCATGGCGTTAGAAGTTTCTTTGGTCACTTTCACATAATCATCGGCAAAACCGACAAAACCGTAGACGACCAAAACCAACATACAAATCCACACCAAAGGGTTTGTGAGGTTGGCAAACATCAAGGTGGAAAAGATGGACGTTCCCAAGATGAGCAAACCGCCCATGGTCGGCGTGCCTTTTTTGGCCAAATGTGTTTGCGGCCCGTCTTCACGAATAGGTTGTCCGTGGGCTTGGTGCTTATGCAAAAGCGCAATGAGTTTGGAGCCAAAAGCCAAAGACAAAATGACGGCGCACATAAATGCACAAAAGATTCTGAAATAAACCGCCGAGAGCATATCCGGCAGAGAAAAAGCATCTGATAAAAAATAAAACATTTGACCTTCCTAAAAAAACAATCCGAATGTTGAACGTCATTCTAGCAAGCAATATATAAATTTTTATTAAAATCTGTGCCAATTTTTAAAGAAAAAAACAGCACCTTTTTTAAGGTGCCGTTAAAAAACATATCTCAATCTTCCAAATAAAGAGAGCTTTTTTTATAGTTTTCCAAAGCATGGCGCACCAAAACGCCGATGATGGCGGCCACCGGCACGGCAATCAACAAGCCCAAAAAGCCAAGCAAAACGCCTCCGGCCAGCAAAGCAAACATCACCCACACCGGGTGCAGGCCCACGCTGTCGCCGACCAACTTTGGTGTTAAGAAATTTCCTTCCAAGAACTGACCAACGGCAAACACGGCCACCACGGACAAAATCCGCCCCATTTCATCAAACTGAGCAAAAGCAATGCACATACTGACAACAAAGCCGGAAATACTGCCGACATATGGGATAAAAGAGATAATACCGGCAATAAAGCCAATCATCACGCCCAAATCCAACCCAACGATATAAAGTCCCAAAGCATAAAAGCAGCCCAAGAGCACACAAACACTAAGCTGACCGCGGATAAAGTTGGCCATAATTTGGTTGATTTCTTGTCCTTGTTTTTCAATCGAGGCTTTGGAGCGACGCGGCAACAGAGCCTTAACATTGCCGATAAAGCTATCCCAATCGCGCAACATATAAAAAGCCACAACAGGTGTAATAAGGAGCAAAGAGACAATGTTAAAGAAAGCAAAACCACTGCTGATAATGCTGCCGATAAACTTGGCAAAAACTTTTAAGGTATTAGCCATATGGGAGCGAACAAATTCGCGGATTCTTTCGGCATCAAAATCGGGAAAGCGTTGTTGCAGGTCATAAAAAAGCGGCTCGATTTTTTTCATCAAAGCCGAAATATAATCCGGCAATGTTACCAAAAAGCGGCTGATTTGGTCATTTATCACGCCAATCAGCAAAAAGAGCAACGGAAAGATTAACAAGAGCAGCAGCACCATCACGGTCACGGTAGCCAAGGTTCGGCTCATGCCCCATTTTTCAAACTTATCGGCCAGCGGGTCCAAGACATAACCGATGATAATTCCGGCAACAAAAGGGAGCAAAACCGAGCGCAACACATAAACCGCGGCGCAAAACAAACAAAAAACAACCAGCCACACAGCCCAGTTATAATTACTTTTTCTTTGAGCAAACACTGTCATATTTTAATATTCCAAGAGATAAAAGTTGTCATATTGCTTTAAGTTAAGGCCCTTATTGCGAAAAGCATTCCAGATTCTGTCATCAGTGCCGACCATATCCACTCTGAACTGCACTTTACCGTTTCCCATGGCATCGACCTGCAAGTTTTTGGTATAAGGAATGGATTTGATAAGTTTTTCCACCTTAACCCAATCGGCAAGCTTGTCAAAATTGTAAAGAACGGGCAAAGT
The DNA here is from genome assembly GCA_944392225.1 of uncultured Alphaproteobacteria bacterium. Classification (GTDB taxonomy): domain Bacteria; phylum Pseudomonadota; class Alphaproteobacteria; order RF32; family CAG-239; genus CAJLXD01. The sequence goes on from CALXWB010000009.1 coordinate 40,156, forward strand.
TGTCTGCATTCTGCTTTGCGCCAAATTGGCATTTTTGATTTTGTTGCCGATATGCTGGCGCACCTGTTCCACGCCTGTTGCCAGCAAAACTTGCGGATTATTTCTGTCTCCGCGCACCAAAATCACTTCTGCGGCTCTATCAGATTTCAACGAAGTCAGCGTAATTTTCAAACCTTCGATTCCATCAAAGAAAGCATCAGCCACATAAACATCATTGGCATTATTATTGAGGGCCACCTCTTGCAAGGCTGCCGCGTCATAAGCCTGAGCTTGCTCGGCAGAAATCTCAGCCTTACTGACGGCTGTTTGCGGAATGGCCTCAATTTCATAAAGAGAATCAGCCATAGGTTGGTTGAGCCAAGCCTGCATCCACAAATTGTTTTGCTCCCAAAGCAAGGGTCTGTCTGCCTCAAACTCTCGGTAAATCGGGATAATAACAATTTTGGACTTATCGGCCACCGCGGTTTGAATCTCTTTCTCGCGCAAATAAGCATTCAACACCGCTTTATTAATGGTCACCTGCAGAGTGGCAATATAGCGCACATCGGAAGCTTTTTCAGAAACAATTCCCACTTCCTGGATAAAATTGACCATTTGATCATCGGTCATGGCGCTGAGCATTGCGGCATCTTGTGCGGAAACAAGTTTTTTCAACACCGTTTCAAAGGCTTGTCTATATGCCGAGCGCATGGCCTTTTCTCTGGCTTGAGCCGCATTAACATCGGTCACATCAACTTTCACCTCCACCGAATAAGGCGAAGTTTGCGCCTGTGCCGAAAAAGCAAACAAAGATAAGAAGAGAGCCAACAAGCTTAATGATTTGAAACGGAACAAAACCAACCTCCTAAGCAAAAATTTCCAAACGGTTGAAGAAGAAAGCAACCTCGCGCGCAGCACTTTCGGGGCTGTCTGAACCATGAACGCTGTTATGTGTAATGGATTCGCCAAAAGTTTTGCGAATGGTGCCTTCTTCGGCGATGGCCGGATTGGTGGCCCCCATAATTTTGCGATAATCTTCAATCACGTTTTCACCTTCCAAAACCTGCACGACCACGGGAGCAGAAATCATATATTCGACCAAGCCGTCAAAGAAAGCTTTTTCTTTATGTTCGGCATAAAACTCCTGTGCCTGTTCTTTAGAAAGGCGCACTCTTTTTTGGGCCACGATTCTCAAGCCGGCATCTTCAATCATGGTATTAATTTTTCCGGTAATATTGCGGGTTGTGGCATCTGGTTTGATGATAGAAAGTGTTCTTTGCATAATAACCTCTTAAAAAAAACAATTTGAAAAATTTAGCCTTATGCTAAAACAAAAACAAAAAATAATCAAAAGTTTTTATTACACAATGAATACTTTTTAATAGACTTTTGCTTCGCACAAGAGTAAACAAAAGAAAACACAATCATAAAGGGGTATAAAAATGTTGGAAAGCACATTCATCAAAAATGTTTTGGCTGAAGCCAAAAAACACTACAAAACCATTGTTTTGCCGGAAGGTGAAGACTTGCGCGTTTTAAAAGCCGCTCACCTGATTAACAAAGACAAAATCTGCAAAATCATTTTGCTTGGCGATGAAAATCAAATCAAATCCGACTTTGCCAAAAACGGTTGGGATATTGAAGGCATTGACATCATCAATCCGGCCACATCTCCAAAGTTGGAAGCTTATACAAACTTGCTTTATGAACTGCGCAAAGCCAAAGGCATGACCGAAGAAGAAGCTAAAAAAACCGCTTTGATTCCAAACTATTTCGGCACTTTGATGATTAAGTCCGGCGATGCCGACGGCATGGTCTCGGGCGCCAACCACTCCACGGCTGACACGGTTCGTCCGGCTTTGCAAATCATCAAATCTGCCCACAAAGACAGAAGTGTTTCTTCTTTCTTGGTTATGGTTTCAAACGACAAACCCTATGTCTTTTCAGATTGCGCCATCACCATCAACCCCACAGCCAAAGAGCTGGCAGACATTGCTTTGGAAGCCTCATTATCCGCCATCAAGTTTGGTTTTGAACCGCGCGTTGCCATGATGACCTTCTCCACATATGGTTCCGGCAAAGGCGAACAAGTAGACAAAGTGGTTGAAGCCACCAAGCTCGCTAAAGAAGCTTTGAAAACCGACGAATTTAAAGACTTGCATATTGAGCTTGACGGTGAACTCCAAGCCGATGCCGCTTTGGATGCCGTTGTTGCCAAAAAGAAAGCTCCGACCAGTCACGTTGCCGGCACGGCCAATGTTTTGATTTTCCCGAACTTGGAAGCCGGAAACATTGGTTATAAATTGTTGCAACGCTTGGGCGGTTGTGAAGCTTACGGTCCTGTTTTGCAAGGTTTGAACGCACCGGTCAATGACTTGTCCCGCGGTGCTTTTGCCGAAGATATTGTCGGCGTCATTGCCATGACCGCTTTGCAAGCTGTTAAATAGAAATAAGGAAAGAAAAAAAATATGAAAAAGATTCTCGTATTAAATGCCGGTTCTTCAACCTTGAAATATCAATTGTTCAACGTTGACGGCGAAAATTATGAAGTTGTGGCCAAAGGCAATGCCGAGCGCATCGGTCGTGATGCCTCTTTTGTCGGCATCAAATATGCCAACGGTGACAAAAAAGAAGTTAAAGTTGATTTGCCCAACCATGATGTGGCTTTCCAAGAAGTTATGAAGCTTTTGATGGATGGTGTCATCTCCGATTTGAGCGAAATTTCTGCTATTGGTCACCGCATTGTGCAAGGGGGTTCCATCTTCAAAAAATCCACTTTGGTTGATGATAAAGTGATTGAACAAATTGCAGATTTGGGCACCTTGGCGCCTTTGCACAATCCCTCTGCCGTTTTGGTGATTAAAGCCGTTAAAAAACAGCTGCCGAATGTGCCGCAAGTAACCGTTTTTGACACGGCGTTCCACCAAACCATGCCTTATGAAGCTTATACCTACGCTTTGCCGGTGGAGCAAATTGAAAAATATAAGATTCGTCGCTATGGTGCACACGGCACGTCACACAAATTTGTGGCCGAAGAAGCTGCCAAGATTATTGGCAAAAATACCCGCATCATCACCTGCCATATCGGTAGCGGTGCTTCCATTACCGCGGTTAAAAACGGCGAATGCATTGATACCTCTATGGGTATGACCCCCTTGGCCGGTATTGTGATGGACACCCGTTGCGGCGATATTGACCCCTATATTCCGCTTTACATCATGAAGACTCAAGGCTTAAGCATTGATGAAGTCAACGACATGATGAACCGCAAATCAGGTAAAGCCGGCTTAACGGGTTACAGCGATTCGCGCGACTTTGAAGCCGCCTACAATCGCGGTGAACCGGCCGTTATCAACGCCATGAAATGCTACATTTATAACATTGCCAAGTTCATTGGTGCTTATACCATGGCCATGGGCGGCGTGGATGCCATTGTCTTCACTGCCGGTGTTGGTGAAAACTCATCTTTGGTCAGAAAATTGATTATTGAAAGAATTTCGGCCCTGGGTATTGAGTTGGATGAAGAAAAGAACCAAATCCGCGGTGAGATTGTAGAAATCAGCAAGCCGGGCTCTAAAGTCAGAGCTTTTGTCATTCCGACCAACGAAGAATTGGCCATTGCTAAAGACACGGTTGCTTTGACCGAATAAGCTTTGATAACAAGTAAACAAAAAAAAGCGGGGATGAAATTCATCCTCGCTTTTTTTGTTGTTGCAGTTTGGAAAAGATTAGAAATTCTTCTCATAATTATAAAATTTTCAAGAGATTAATACTTTTTTAACTGCAAAAAGAATACAAAAAAAACAGAGAAATACAATCAAAAAAAAATCAACAAAAACAAAAAACCCTTGCAAAAAATTTTGTGATGATTATACATACATTCAAAAATGTATAATAGATTAATTGAGGAAAAAATGGCAAGACGCACAAAAGAAGAAGCAGAACAAACCAGGCAGGCTATATTGCTGTCAGCTTTGGATTTGTTTTATGAAAAAGGTTATTCCAAAACCACCTTTGATGAAATTGCCAAACATATCAATTTCACCAAAGGGGCAGTATATTGGCATTTTCGCAACAAGCCGGATTTATTGATTGGGCTTATTCGAGAAGTCATTTTGCGCATGGATGAGCACCTAAAAAGAAAAGTTCCGCAAACAGAAAGTTTGGAAGGGCTGAAACAATATTTTATCTGCATGGCAAACCTGATAAAAGAAAACGCCAGGCTCAGACAATTTATGTTTTTTGTGCTCTATCAAATGGAGTGGTCGGAAAGCATATATAAGAAGGTCAGACACAGTTTGGATGACATATTGGATTCCCCGTTCAAATTGTTAAAAGACACGTTGACAAATCTGCAAAAAAGTGGAGAAATAAGGGCAAATATAAACACAAATTTAATATCCGAGATGTTTATTTGTTTTTGGAAAGGTGCGATTGGTCAAGAAATCACCGACTTAGCAAGTGAAGATTTTACAACGTTTATCAATACCGGATTTGATACAATAATTGGCAACGCACTCACGGAGGAAAGGTCATAAGATGCAAGTTACAAAAATTAATAAAAGCACAATATTAAGAAAAGTTTTGATAATGGTTTTATGTGTTGCGGCAGGGTGGTATTTAAAAGCGCGCCTCACCCCGCAAACCATGAGCGGCATGGCAGCCGGTGGCGGCACGCCATATGTTTTGACCCAGCAAGTCAAAACAGCGGATGTTTCCCCCAAAAGGAGCTATATCGGTCGTGTGGAAGCCATCAAGAGTGTGGATTTAAAACCGCAAATCACCGGCTATGTTGAAAAAGTTTTGTTTAAAGAAGGCGGCCTTGTCAACGAGGGCGATATTTTGTTCATCATTGAGCAAAAAAGATATTTGGCCAATGTTGAGCTGCGTCAAGCAGAGCTGGACAGTGCCAAAGCTAACCTGGTCAAAACTGAAAGAGATTACAAACGTCAAAAATCTTTGAGCAAGCAAAACTATGCCTCCAAAGCCACGTTGGATTCATCAGAAAGCAACTATCTGCAAGCCAAAGCTGCAGTTGCTCAAGCTGAAGCCAATTTAGAATTGGCTAAAATTGATTTAGACTATACAGAGATTAAAGCCCCCTTCACCGGCTATATCGGCAAGGCTAACATCACCGAAGGCAACTATGTCACCTCCTCCAGTGACAATCTGGCCCGCATTGTTCAAATCAGCCCGATCAGAGTTGCATTTTCGGTCACTGATAAAGATGTTTTGAATGCTCGCATGAAACAAGACGGTAACCAAGATTTGCGCACCGAGCTGGTTTTACCAAACGGCAAAACCATCAGCGAGCCGCTTTTGGGTACTTTCAGCAGCAACGAGATTGACTCATCTTCGGCCACCATCAACATTTATACCGAATATGAAAACAAGCAAAATCTTTTAATCCCCGGAAACTATGTTGATATTAACGTCAGTGACAAAACGGCTCAAATGGCAGTTTTGGTTCCGCAAGCAGCCTTGGCGCAAGATGAAAACGGCAACTATGTCATGGTTGTAACCGAAGACAACATTGCCGAACAACGCCGTGTTGTTTTAGGTGATCCTGTTGAAGATTATCAAATTGTTATGGAAGGATTAAATCCGGAAGACAAAGTGATTATTCAAGGCTTGCAAAAAGTCAAAAACGGTCAAACCGTCAAAGCTCAGTTGGTAACAGAAACCGTGGAGGCAAAATAACCGATGTTTTCAAGAATATTTATTGAAAGACCGCGTTTTGCGATGGTAATTTCCATCGTTTTAACCTTGGCCGGCGCCATTGCGGTCTTTTCATTGCCGATTTCCTTATATCCGGAAATTACCCCGCCTGAGGTTGTAGTTTCAGCCACCTATCCTGGAGCCAGCGCCGAAGTTATCGCCAAAACCGTCGGTATTCCGTTGGAAGAAGAAGTCAACGGTGTGGAAGATATGTTGTATATGAGTTCTTCTTCGGAAGATTCGCGCTATTCTTTAACCGTTACCTTCAAGGTTGGTGTTGACCCGGATATGGCACAAGTCAAGGTGCAAAACCGCATTCAACAAGCTCAATCAAAACTTCCGTCAGATGTAACACGTCAAGGTCTGACCATCAAACGTCGTTCTTCGGATATGCTGGGTTTCATCACGGTTTTATCCCCGAAAAGGACTTATGACACGCAACAGCTTAGCGACTATGTTGAAAACAACATCAAAAACAGCTTGAGCCGTGTGAACGGTGTTGGTGAAGTTAATATTTATGCTTCTCCTTCATCCATGCGTGTTTGGTTGGATGCAGACAAAATTGCATCTTTGAACTTGCCTCTTGATACCATCACCGCTGCCATTGAGAGCCAAAACTATCAACCCTCCTTGGGTAAGGTTGGCGCCATGCCCGGCGATGGCAACCAACAAATGGTCTATTCGTTGCAAACCCAAGGCCGTTTGAACGAGGTTCAAGACTTTGAAAACATTGTTGTCAGAACGGCAGAGCAAGGTGGTTTGGTCTATTTGAAAGACATTGCCCGTGTTGAAATCGGACAAGAAAGCTATAGCATCACTTCCGAATTTAACCACGCTCCCTCTGTGACCATTGCCATGAACTTGCTTTCAGGTGCAAATGCTCTGGACACGATGGAAGGTGTAAAAAAAGAGCTTCAAAGATTATCAACATTCTTCCCGGAAGACATCACCTACCTCATTGGTTATGATGCCACAAACTACATCAGTGCTTCCATTGAAGAAGTGGTCTTCACGCTTATCTTAACCTTTGCTTTGGTGATTGGCGTGTGCTATCTTTTCCTGCAAGATTGGCGTGCAACTTTGGTGCCGTCCTTGACCATTCCGGTATCTTTGTTTGCCACTTTTGCCGTCATGTTGGCCTTAGGTTATAGTATCAATATGTTAACCTTATTTGGCTTGGTGTTGGCCATTGGTTTGGTGGTGGATGATGCCATTGTGGTGGTGGAACGTGTGCTTTATTTGATGGAAAATGAAAAACTCACCCCGAAAGAAGCAACTATCCGCGCCATGGAACAAGTATCAGGAGCCATCGTAGCCACGACCTTGGTGTTGCTTGCCATCTTCGTGCCGGTCGGTTTTATGGGCGGTATTACCGGCCGTATTTACCAACAATTTGCCGTAGCCATTTCAACTGCTGTGTTTTTCTCAGCCATCAACGCCTTAACCTTGTCCCCGGCCTTATGCGCCACATTGTTAAGACCGTTAAAACCCTACACCAGCGGCCCATTATACATCTTTAACAGATATCTAAACTTTGCACGAGACCGTTATACCGGCATTGTAGCTTTGATTGGCCGCAAGGTTGGTGTGATTGCCATTTTGCTTGGTTTGTTGATTTTGGGTAACTTTGCTTTCTTAAAAATCAGCCACACTTCGTTTATTCCCAACGAGGACCAAGGCGTTATCATGATGAACATTCAGCTTCCTGAAGGTGCATCACGCGAGCGCACCCAAAAGTTCATTGATAAGATCTACCCGATTTTGAAAAATGAACCCGGTGTGAGTGATGTAATGAACGTTGTCGGCACCTCCATGATTGGCGGTAGCGGTGAAAACGTGGGAATGGGTATCATCATTTTGAAACCATGGAACGAGCGTAAGGATCCCGAACTTTATTCAACCAACATTTTGAATAAGATTCGCGCCAAACTCATCGGCATGCCTGAGGCAGATATTCAGTTGTTTGAAGTTCCGGCCATTCCGGGCTTGGGCAACAGCGGCGGTATGGATTATCGTCTACAATCTATGGATACGGATAACCCGCAAAAGATTGATGCCGCTTTGCAAGGAATGCTCGCCAAATTGAACCAAATGCCCGAAATTCAATATGCTTATTCGACCTACACGGCACAAACCCCGAATATTTATGTGGATATCAACCGTGAAAAAGCCGAAGCGATGAAAGTTCCGGTCGGCAACATCTTCTCCACGTTGCAAAACTATCTGGGTTCAAGCTACATCAACGATGTTAACTTCGGAACCCAGGTGAACCAAGTTATCATTCAAGCCGATTGGGCAAACCGCAAAGACATTGAGAGCATCAAGAAGCTTTATGTTCAAAGCACCACCGGACAGATGGTTCCGCTTGGATCTTTGGTCAAACTGACCAAGATTTTGTCCCCGCGTGTTGTGACCCGTTATAACCAATATCCAAGTGCTACGATCACGGCTGTTCAGAACGATTCTGTCAGCACGGGACAAGCCATGGGAGCTGTTGAAGAAATGTCCAAGACCTTGCCGACAGGCTTTAGTTATGACTGGTCCGGCATGAGCTATCAAGAAAAATCCAACCAAGGCCAAATTGGCTATCTGTTGGCTTTGGCCATCACCTTTGGTTATCTGTTCTTGGTTGCTCAGTATGAAAGTTGGTCAACCCCACTGCCGGTTTTGACCTCGGTTACCGTGGCCATGTTGGGTGCTTTGGCCGGTTTGTTCATCTGCAATCTGCCATTGAGTATTTACGCCCAATTAGGTTTGATTTTGTTGGTCGGCTTGGCCAGTAAGAACGCCATTTTGATTGTGGAGTTCTCAAAAGAAGAAAGAGAACGCGGATCAAGCATCGTCAAAGCCGCCATGGTCGGCACCAAAGAACGTTTCCGTGCCGTGCTGATGACCGCATTCACCTTCATCTTAGGTGTATGGCCGATGATTGTTGCCACCGGCGCCGGCGCTGCCAGCCGTGTTGCCATTGGTGTTCCGGTATTTTACGGCATGTTGGTCGGAACGGCCGCCGGTTTGATTGTTATTCCGCTATTATATGTGTTGTTCCAAACCATGCGTGAAAAGACCTATGAGCTGACACGCGGCAAGCCGGAATATGAACAATTTTCCGCCAAGAAGAAATAATTATGAAAAAGAAAAAAGCCTCTCATTTGAGAGGCTTTTTTCTTATCTAACCGCGCTGCTGTCTATGTTTTTGGCGGAGAGTTTGTGCCTAGAACAAGCGAAGGACGGCCTGGCTGGCTTGTGAGGCGAGGCTTAATGAATTGATAGCCAGTTGTTGTTGCGTTTGCAGAGAAAGCATATTGGCGGACTCTTCGTTCATATCGGCAAGGGTGAGTTTATCCGCACCTTCCTCCAAAACATTAATCAGATTATCGGTAAAAGTCTCACGCTCGGTAATAATTGAATAATAGTTACCAAGCTTGGTTGATGCCGAACGCAAAGTATTTTTTGCCTCAATCACCTGATTGATGCTGTTTTGCACATCTTTGGCTTTGGTCCAATCCGCCGTCATCATCCCGATTTTATCCGATGATAAATCCACGCCGCTCACCTCTAAGGTTGAACTGCGATTTTCATTAAAAATCACTTTGAGGTCGTCTGCTTGAAGAAGATTAACACCTTTATATGAACTATCTTTAATCAAGCTATCATATTGCGATAAAGCATTGTTATATTGCTTTTGATAAGAAGCAACTTCATCTTCATTCAACAATGTGGTGTTTTCTTCCTTTTCTTTTTTATCTTTTTCTTCTTGCTCGGCAATTATCTCTTCTGCCGTTTTCCAAGAGTTGGTTTCAGAAACGTTTAAAGTAGTTTCAAAATTGTCTGCGGTTATACTTGTGCCGGTTGATGATGTCTCATTATGATAACCTGCTTTCACTTCATACCACTTGGTGTTTCCATCTTTCTCAATGGCAATTTTGGCTCCTTGAGCAATATCTAAAATATTAGGTCCGGCACCACTATCTTTCCCATTGGCAGCAAAAGTATTTCCGCTAAAATAAATTTGTGCTGTCGAGGTTATATTGATACTATTGCTGCTTACACTTCCGTTATTATAAAAACCTGTCTGTGCATGTATTGCAAGCTCTCCGGCTATATTACAGCTGGAATCATTATATAAATGTATTCCGCCTTTTTCTATGTTGACATTAGCATTTTCAGCAATATTTAATGTTCCTCTTTCTACTTGGATTCCATCTGATTTTTCCGCTTCTATATTTATCTTTGCTCCCGAATTTATATTACAATTGCTATTGATATAAACCCAAAGCCCTTTTGCATCTATTCCCGAAGTTTTTATATTGACATTGGCATCTGTAGCAATTTCACAATCTGATGTATAAGATACAATACCACAACCTCTTAAGCCTGTTGCTTCTATGTTGATTCTACCACCGATTTGTGTCGATGCAGAGGCACTGATACCAGACATTATGTAAATACTGCTTTTTTCAGAAAAAGCGGCTTTGATATTTATATTTCTGATTGTGGCAGAAGTCTGAGTGCCGGAAGTGTGAATCACAGCTGTGCCAGTAGTATTGCCACTATTTTCATAGTTCAAACTCAAATCACTGACCAGACAATTGGCTTTGGTAATTTTAACCAAATCTTTTCCGGCAACAGTAGCTGTGGCGGAAATGCTTGAAAACTCTTCGCCTTCGGTGCCAAAGTTGCCGTAATAGTTAACACCGACGAGTTTTTGGTTGGCTTGCAGGCTTAGGCCACCTGAGGTGGAGAT
>CALXWB010000010.1 GCA_944392225.1 uncultured Alphaproteobacteria bacterium
ATTGAAAAATAATAAAATTTTTTAGTTGACATTCAAAACTTTTCCTGTATATTCAAACCGAATTTAACCACTATCTTTAAAAAGAGAGAAAATATGAACACATATGCAACAAAACCATCTGACATTGAAAGAAAATGGTATGTCGTTGACGCATCTGGAGTAGTATTGGGTCGTCTTTCTGCCGAAATCGCCAAGATTTTGCGCGGCAAACACAAACCCTGCTTTGTTCCTAACTTGGACTGCGGTGACTATGTCGTTGTTATCAATGCTGATAAAGTAAAATTGACCGGTAAGAAATTGACTCACAAGAAATATTTCAAACACACCGGTTGGATTGGCGGAATCAAAGAAACCACCCCTGCAAAAATTTTGGCAGGTCGTTTCCCTGAAAGAGTTATCGAGAAAGCTGTTGAACGCATGATTTCTCGTAATCCTTTGGGCCGTCAAATGATGACCAAATTGAAAGTTTATGCCGGTGAAAATCACCCGCACACAGCTCAAAATCCGATTGTTTTGGATATTGCTGCTCAGAACCCGAAAAATAAAAGGAGTGCATTATAATGGATTTGCAAGAAATCAAAAACGCCTCTAACAACGAAGAAGTTAAGGTTCGTAAACCCAACCGCGACAAAATGGGTCGTTCTTATGCCACCGGCAAAAGAAAAGACGCCGTCGCTCGTGTATGGATTAAACCCGGAAAAGGCAACATCACCATCAATGACAAATCCATTGACCAATATTTTGCTCGTCCGGTTTTGAAAATGATTATCAACCAACCGTTTGAAGTTGCCAACCGCGTTAATGAATTTGACGTTGTTTGCACCGTAAAAGGCGGTGGCTTGTCTGGTCAAGCCGGTGCCATCAAACATGGTATTTCTAAAGCTTTGAACGAATATGAGCCGGAATTGAGAGCCGTTTTGAAGAAAGCCGGCTTCTTGACCCGTGATGACCGTGTTGTTGAACGTAAAAAATACGGTCGCGCTAAAGCTCGTCGTTCTTACCAATTCTCTAAACGTTAATCGTTTGGATTTGGAAACAAAATACAAAAAGGGGTGCTGCTTGCACCTCTTTTTTTGTGTGTATTTGAATACAGGTTAAACAAAACCCCTCACGAAAATATAATCGGTGAGGGGTTAATTCTTTTAAAGTAGAAAAAACTACACGGCTTGTTGTGTGAAGACATCAGGCACAATCAGCTCGGCATCTGTGGCGGCTAAAACATCTTCCAAAGAGAAAAGCGGGTTGATTTCTTTCAAGACCAAGCCTTGCGGGGTAACATCAATCACGCACATTTCGGTCACAATCATATCCACTTCATGCGCCGCGGTGAGGGGAAGTGTGCATTTTTTGACAATGCGTTTTTCGCCTTTGGCCGTGTGTTCCATGGCGATAATCACTTTTTTTGCGCCCACCACCAAATCCATGGCGCCGCCCATACCCGGCACAAAAACCTCGGGCACCATCCAGTTGGCAAGGTTGCCTTCTTCATCAACTTGGAGCGCGCCCAAAACCGTGGCATCGACATGGCCGCCGCGAATAAGGGTGAAAGACATGGTGGTATCAAAAAAACAAGCTCCCGGTTTTGTGGTGACGGGAAGACCGCCGGCATTGGTTACAATCGGGCGTTCCGGGGCATTAAAATCGCGGTGTCCGACGCCGATCATGCCGTTTTCTGATTGCAAAATGATATTCACATCATGCGGCACATGGTTGGCCACTTCGGTTGGCAGGCCGATACCCAAGGTGACAACATCGCCATTGTGGAGTTCTTGTGCCACACGTTTGGCAATAATTTCTCTTTTTTGTTCTTTAGAAAGTTCCATTTTTTTGCTCCTTTACACGGCAATATAGTCAATAAACACCCCGGGAATGGTCACATAATTTGGGTCAAGCGGGGTATCAGAGAGCTCTTGCGCCTCCACAATGACGGTATCGGCAGCGGTGGTCATCACGGTGTTAAAATTGCGGGTAGTGCCTTCCAAAAAGGCATTGCCGAACTTATCGACTTTTGAGGCATAGATAATGGCATAATCGGCCTTGAGCGGTTTTTCAAAAATAAATTTTTTGCCGTCTATTTCAACGGTTTTTTTGCCTTCTTCGACCGAGGTTCCCACGCCGGTTGGTGTTAAAACGCCGCCCAAACCGGCTCCGGCAGCGCGGATACGCTCAACCAAAGTTCCCATCGGCACAAGTTCAACCTCAATTTCTTTATTATGGAGTTGGCGTCCTGTTTCAGGGTTGGTTCCGATATGGGTAGTTATAACCTTTTTAACCAGTTTACTGACGATGAGCTTGCCTCTGCCGGAATCGGGCATACAAGTATCATTAGCAATGAGCGTCAAATCAGAAACGTTGTTTTTAACCAGTTCATCAATAATTTTGGCCGGTGTTCCGCAGCGCAAAAAACCGCCGATCATCACGGAAGAATTGCTTTTAACAATTTTTCCGGCCTCAGTGATAGAAATTATTTTTTTCACTCTGTAACCTTAATCTAGTTGGGATAATTTCCGCTTAATATAGCGCAAAATATTTTAAAAGTCATTATTTTTTTGTAAATGGCGGATAAATGCGAATTGGGACTTTTTCTTTTGCAAAAATTTGTTAATCTGAAAACAAGGAGTTTTGAGGAAAATATCATGATATGTAATGAAGTCAAAATCACGGATGCTTTGGGGCAATATCTGTTTAACACGATATCCATTGGCGGCCAAATATTACCGCGGGCACATAAGCTGCAAGAAGAAGACATAGTTTTGTTAAAGCAAAACAATATCAACAAAATTTTTGTGGCTCAAGCCGAAGATGGGGATATTGACTATAAAACGGCATTAGGTGAGGTGGCAGCCAAGCTCTGTGGCAAAAACACGGCCTATAGCATTGGTGAAGACGGCATCTGTCGCATTGTGGCCGGCATAGATGGTATTTTTATGATAAACGAGGAGCGGGTGGCCAAGTTCAACCGTCATGGCGGCTATTTTATTTTGAATACCATCCAAGCTTATAAGATTGTGCAAAAGTCGGTTGTGATAGCCGAGCTTGAGCTCAATCTGCCGATTGTGCCGCAAAAAATTGTTGATGAAATGTTGTTAAACCTCTCCGGCAACAGCGATATGCTTTCCGTGCATGATATCAGCGCCAAAAAAGTGGGCCTGTTTTATACACGTTTGACCAATGATAAAGCCGAAACCAGGCATTTTACCAGCATTGTCAAACGCTTGGTAAAAGATTTTCCCAATCTGGATTTAAAGTTTGGCAACGAATATGAAACCTTGCACCAAACGGAAGAAATTGCCAATGTGTTGCAGCGGGCTTTGAGAGAAGACAATGATATTTTGTTTGTTCTTCCCGGTCAGCAAACCCGTTGTCCGCATGATGTTTTGATAAAGGCTTTGAACAGTTTGGTGGATGAAATTGTTTGTCCTTATCTGCCTCAAGTCGGCGCCGGAGATTTTATCATAGCTTCCAAAAAAGGAAAAAAGATAATTGTCATTCCGTATAATTATGGAATTATAGACAGTTCATATGCGGTGCGCTATATCAAGCAAGCCATTGTGGCAGACAAGCTTCATACATATGATTTCAATCATCCGCAAAATTTCATCATTCAGGAAGAAAACAAAATATCAGCTGAAAATGTGGCTCATTTCATCTCTTCGGAAGGTTATGACGAGCGCCCGGATGTGCCACACATTGCCGCCGTGGTTTTGGCCGCAGGCGTTGGGTCAAGATGCGGCAAAAACAAGCTTTTGGCAGATGTCAACGGCCAACCTTTGTTTATGCGCGCATTGATGGCTGCCGTGCGCTCCAAAGCCTCTCCCGTGTTTTTAATCACCGGGCATCAGGCAGAAGCCATGGAAGAGTTTTTGGATAAAATTGATATCAATGTTTTATACAATTCGGCATATCGGTCAGGTATCCGCACCTCAATTGCACTGGGCATAAAATCTGTTCCGGCCTTTTGTGACGGGGTTATACTCATTCCGGCAGACATGCCGAACGTCACGGCAGAAGAAATCAACCATATGATTTCTGCCTTTGAAAAAGGCAAAGACAAACAAGTGATAATGTGCGTGAATAAAGGCAAAAAAACAAACCCGATAATCTGGAGCAAAGACTTATATGAGCATGCCGACATTGTGCCGGAAGATTCTCATTTGCGCCCGGTTTTTGTAGAGTTCACGGACCATAGCAAATTGCTGGAAGTTGAAAAGCCGGAACAAGCTCTTGACGTGACATATCCGCTTGACTTGGAAGACTTCATCAAAGCCAACACCCCAAAGAAACAAGTCCAAAAATAACCTTTCCGCCAAATGGCTTGGCAGGTAGAACACGCTTTTTAAGAAGATAAATCAGACCAGTTTATCAACCTCTTCAATCAGCTCGTTTTTCTCATAAAAATGTTTGAGATAAGATTGCTCTTTGCGCTCTTTGGTTTCTTTTGAAATCATGGATTGATTGTTGCCGTAAATGCCGATTTTGTTCACATTATTAGTCGGCGGCAAATCTTCTTGTTCATAGATTCCGCTTGCTTCCAAAGCCTCAATGGCATTGGGCACATAAGCTTGTGATTGATTGCCTGAAAAATCTTGGTTTTCTTCAGAATCTTTTGCTTGTTGATATTCTTGTTTATTGCGGCGATCTTCATCAAAATCCTTTTTGACCAAGACATTATTGCCGGTATCAATATGCTCAACAAAACCTTCGCCCTGACTCCCAAGGGGAGACAAACGTTCTTTTCTTGTCGGGAAGGAAGCGCCTGACACTTTTCTGGTAGACGATATACTCATTGTAATTCTCCAACGGTATTTTTTTAACCCATATATATATTATAACACAAAAAGTTAAAAAAATCTATATATATTTGATTTTTCTAAAAAAATAATAATAAAAGAAAGCGCTCAAAATTGGGCGCCGAAAACTTATTGTTTATCATTTATATTTTGATTATTTTTATCGTTTTGCAAAATTTTGCCGATATTGTCTTTTAACTTATTTCCGAAACTTTTGATATTTCCGCCGGAAAAAATAACCACCACCACGGCAATAAGGATAATCCACTCAAACATCATTCACTCTCCTGTTTATGTTTTTGCATCAAATGCAAAATTTCTGTTGCATCATATTTATCATCATAAGCTTCAATCTGTTTATAAACATCAAAATATTCAGATTGTGCTGTTTTAATATCAACTTTAGATTTATGATGGAGTATATCTCTGATTTTTGCAAGTCTGATTAAAGAGTTATCAGACAGAAAATATTTTTGTTTTGTTAAAACGGAGAGCTCATCTTCATTGGCCGAGCAATAGCAAAAAGCATCGCATCCGGCTTGCAAAGCTTTGGCGGCTTTGTCTTCCACACGGCCTTTAAGAGCATGCATATCGATGGCATCGGAGATGAGAAAACCATCAAAGCCGATAATTTTGCGGATAACGGTATCAATCACTTTTTTGCTTTGAGTTGCAGGAGTTTTAGCATCCACCGCCTCAAGCATGATATGCGCGGTCATCCCTGCAGGAGAATGATTGTTGACTTGAAAAGGATAAAAATCTTTTTCAAGTTCTTTGAGCGATTGTTTTATGATGGGCAAACCCAAATGAGGGTCGCAGGCAGCATGTCCGTGTCCGGGCAAATGTTTGATACAAGGGCAAATGCCGTTTTGGATATATGTATCCACCATGGTTTTTCCGAGCCGGGCCGCTTTTTTTTCATCACTGGAAAAGCAGCGGCTTTTTAAGGCATCTGTTGTTTCGGGATAGCAAATATCCAGGCAGGGGGCATAGTTCCAGTTGATACCGCAAGCTTTAAGGTCATGGGCAATCAAAAGGGCATGATTTTTGGCTGTTTTAAGGGCCGTGTCGGCACCGTATGTGTCATCAATCTTGCCCAAATCAATCTGCGCGGCACAAGGGAAAAATTCCGGCTCTCGCAGGCGACGCACGCGACCGCCTTCTTGGTCAACGGCAATCAAAACATCGTCTCTGCCGATAGTTTCTTTAATTTCGCGGCAAAGTTTTTGCAGCTGAGTTTTGTTTTGAATATTTCTGCCAAAAAGAGAAATGCCGAGCGGGTTAGATTTTTCCATCCACATTTTTTCATTATCGGAAAGGGAAGTTCCGGCAATGGAAAGCATGGCTGCAAAAATCGGTTTTTCCATATTTTTTTTCCTAGAGCAAAAGAGAGATAAAAAATTTAGAAACGCTGGTGATATACCAACCCAGAATATTCCAATTGGCATTAAAAATTTGACCGATGAGAGGCAAGACAAAAGCCACAATCAAAAACAAGGTCAAGCCCAAGCGGTCTGCGGCAATATATTTTTTTGCCCAAACCTTATCAATGCCGCCGAAAAAGATTTTAGAACCGTCCATTGGCGGAAAAGGCAAAATATTAAACACGGCCAAGATGATATTATAAACCACCATATTAACCAAGAAAACCTCCAAAATTCCGTGCAAAAGCGGTGCGGAAATGAGGTTGACGCCAAGCAGCAAAACAGCAGAAACAAGTGCCAATATAATGTTCATCACAATACCGGCAGAAGCCACAATCAACATATCTTTTTTGGTATGAATTTTTGCAAAATTAACCGGCACGGGTTTGGCCCAACCAAAAACAAAGCCCACGCTGGAAAGGTAGAGCAGCACGGGCAAAATGATGGTGCCGAACAAGTCCACATGTTTGATGGGGTTGAGCGAAAGGCGCCCAAATCTTTGCGCGGTGTTATCACCAAGCTTGAGCGCGGCATAACCATGGGCCAACTCATGTAAAACAATGGCCAAAACAATCGGAATAAAATTCAGAACAAAAACAAATATGTGTGTCAGCATTATTTTTTCTTTACAAAGCAGGTGCCGCCGAGTGCTTTAATGTCGTTGCACAAATCGTCTGCACCGCTGCGGTCAGGAAAAGCACCGGCTTTCAAACGATAGTAGACACCTTTGGCGCCCAAATCGGCTGTTTCAATTTCATAAGGAAGACCTGATAGCATATTATATTTTTTATTCAAGCTTTTCCACGATTTTTCAACCGAAGATTTATTGTTGGAAGAAATAAGTTGCACTTGCCAAACCCCGTTTTGAATCGTGCTGGGTTCAGAGTTAGAAACAACTTTTCCGTCTTTTATCTGTGCATTATAGACAGATTTAACCGGTTCGGCTTTTGGCGCTTCTTTCGAAGATTCTGCTTTTTTCGGTTCAGCTTTGGGGGCTGTGGCAGAAAGCTCTTGCGCTGCCTGAGCCAAAGTTTTTGTTTCTTCGGGCTTAGGCTCGTTTTTCACGGCGCTGACTTTGGGGGCCGATTCCACATTCACAATTTTTTCGGCTTGTTCGGCAACGGTTGTATCTTTAACTTCCTTTTCAGCTTGAGAAATCACATCATTAATAGAAGCAGGAGCAGCATCTTCTTTGGGTGCAATAACGGGCATTTTGGGCTGTTCCGGCGGCGGCAAGAGATTTTCCACCACTTTTTTATTATCTTCGGACTTGTCCAAAATATTATAAACGGATTTATCCTGATTTAAAATTTCCATACCGCCGGGTTCGGTCGGTTGAACTTTAATGGCAGTCTGCGGACGGCGAATAACGGGAAGCTCCACATCGCCGTTTTGAGCATATCTCGGAGACAGCACAAACCAACCGACAATGCCGGCCAAAACCACGCCTGAGACGGCACCGATAAACACACTGCGCGACTTGTTGAGCTCATTTTTTCTTTCTTCAAAAGAAATGTTTGATTGCTCGGCAATCTTTTGACGAAACTCATTTAAGAAATCATCATTTTTATTATTATCGGGAAAATCGGGAAACATAAGCCACCTCTCTTGCATAAAACTTTAAATTTAATGCAAGAATAGAACAAAAAGCTTTATAATCATTTAACAAACAAACATTTTTTAGAAGCGAGTATGCGGATCATAGAGTTTTTTATGTTCTTCAATGGCGTTCATATCGGTCATATTGGCAATATATTCGCAAACCACGTCGGCAATGCGTTCATCCGTTGAGTTATTATCAAGATATTTGCGCACGTTCATCGGCAAAAGACGCCAATCTTGCATAAAGACGGCAAACAGCTCTTCGACAATGCGTTGTGATTTCATGTCCATACGGGCAACCGAGGTGTTGGTATAAAAATATTTTTTCAAAAAGGCGTGCAGCTGCGCAATTTCGCCGTGCATGGCCGGAGAAAAATCAACAATAAAGCCTTTGTGTTTGCGCACATCGGCCGTGGTAGTGATGCGGTGTTTTTTAATGTTTTCTCTTGAGTTTTCAAGCAAGTCAAAAATCATGCGGGCAATCATATTTCGGGTGACGGAATAGATTCTCAAATTGTCATCCGCGGTTGGATTCTCTGCCTCAAATTTGGTCAGAATTTCGTTGATAAAGGGCAGCTCGCGCAAATCTTGAAGCGAGAAAAATCCGGCGCGGAAGCCATCGTCAATATCATGGTTGTTATAGGCAATATCATCGGCAAAAGAGGCCACCTGTGCCTCGAGCGAGGGATAGTTTTTCAAGTCCAAATCAAATTTTTTGTTAAATTCTTTTAAGTAAGGGCTTAAGATTTTTTTGATGGGACCGTTATGCTTGACCGTGCCTTCAAGCGTTTCCCAAGTGAGATTAAGTCCGTCAAACTCGGGATAATGAATTTCAATTTTGGTCATGATTTTCAAGGAATGAACATTGTGATCAAAACCGCCGAAATTTTTCATGGCATTTTGCAGACCGCGCTCACCGGCGTGCCCGAAAGGCGAGTGCCCGAGGTCATGGGCCAAAGCAATGGCTTCGCCGAGCTCTTCATTAAGGTTGAGGCTTTTGCAAATGGTGCGTGTGATTTGCGAAACCTCAATGCTGTGGGTGAGTCGCGTGCGATAGTTTTTGCCTTCATGATAAGCAAACACCTGAGTTTTCCCGTCGAGTTTACGAAAAGCCGATGAGTGGATGAGCCGGTCGCGATCGCGCTGAAAAGGCGAGCGGATGATATTGATAAAATCGGGATAAAGACGTCCTCGGCTTTCTTCGGGTTTTGAGGCATAAGTTGCAAGCACCATTGTTTTTTTTCCTTTGCTAAAATATATTTTCAATATACAATGCAAAACAAAATAAAGTAAAGGTTCAAAATGAAGATTTCGACGTATAATGTAAATTCGATTAATGCACGTTTGGAAAATTTAAGCGGCTGGCTCAAAGCCGAGCATCCCGATATTGTTTTGCTGCAAGAGATAAAATGCGAATATAATGCTTTTCCGTTTTTGGAGCTGAGTGCTTTAGGGTATGAAGCTGCCATGCTGGGGGAGAAAAGCTATAACGGCGTGGCTGTTTTGAGTCGCCACAAGATAAAGGTGGAACAAGAGGGCTTACCGGGGTTTGTTGATGAACACGCCAGATATTTAGAGGTAAAGATAGAAGTGGAAGGACAAAAATATCGCGTTGCTTCCATTTATCTGCCAAACGGCAATCCGCCATATAACAACCCGCAAGATGAAAGCAAGTTCAAATATAAATTGGCGTTTATGGATGCTTTGTATGTTCACGCCAAAAAATTATTACAAAGCAGAGAAAATGTCATTCTGGGCGGCGATTTTAATGTGATTATGAGCGCTTTGGATGTTTATGATGAAAAAGCTTTTTTAGGCAATGCCTTATATCGGCCGGAAGTCATTTCACGCTTGAAAGCAATCGAATATCTGGGTTTTTATGATGCATACCGCACGCTTTATCCCAACCATGTCGGCTACACGTTTTGGGATTATACCGGCAATGCTTTCGGCTCAGATTATGGTTTGAGAATTGACTATCTGTTTTTATCGCCGAGCGTGGCCGATAAATTGGCCGGCGTGGCCATAGATAAAAACCCGCGCCGCGGCATCAAACCTTCGGACCACACGCCCTTAACCGCAGAGATAAATAAATATGAATAAAAAAACAAACAAAAATAAGTTTGATTTGCCGCCGGAAGCGGTGTTGGAAATTTCCGGCGTCAGCGATTATGGCGATTATACCGCCGTTGTGTCCGATAAAAGGGACAATCCGGCAAACGTGGCCATCTACGTTGCGGAAAACCGGCGCCTGAAACCGGCTCTGGGCATGGGCGATAAGTTTCTGGCGCGGTTGGAAAAGAAAAAAGATTGTTATATTGCCAAACCGATTATGCGTTTGGGCAACGCGGCCATACCCGATGAAATTATCTATGGCGTGGTGGAAGAAAAAGGCGATAAGTTTTACCTCAAACCTTCCGAGAAAAAAGATTATATGACCTATCTTTTGGAAGATTCGGCCAAGCTCAAAGACGGCGACTTTGTCAAAGTGGCTTTGGGCGGCAGTCGGCGCTTCAAACAGGCAAGGGTGGTAAAAAACTTTGGCCGCTTTGATTTGCACAAAGCCTCATCGCTGTTCATTTTGGAAAAATATGACATTCCTTACGAGTTTCCAAAAGAAGTGATAAAAGAAACTTATCACTTGCCGACATTTGATAAGGAAAAAAGAGAAAATCTGACGCACCTGCCGATTGTCACGATAGACGGCGATGATTCCAAAGATTTTGACGATGCGGTCTATGCCGAAAAAACGGCAAGCGGATTCAAACTTGTGGTGGCCATTGCCGACGTGAGCTTTTATGTGCGTCCGTTCACGGCGCTGGATAAAGAGGCTTATAAAAGGGGCAATTCGGTTTACCTGCCCGATAGGGTGGTGCCGATGTTGCCGGAAAAATTGAGCAACGATTTGTGTTCTCTGCGTCCCAAAGAAGAAAGAGCCGCCATTGCCTGCATGATGAATATTGATGAACAAGGCAACATTTTGCAATATGACTTTAAGCGTGCAGTGATAAAATCTGCCGCCAGATTGACCTATAAGGAAGTGCAAAATGCACTGGACGGAAAAAAGAAAACCGTCAATATCGAAGAAGTTTTCACCAAAACGGTTCAGCCGGTATATGCGGCTTATCAGGCGTTGCGCAAAGCCCGAGATAAAAGAGGCGCGCTCAATTTGGAGAGCAATGAATATAAAATTCGCTTTGATGACAAAGGCAATGTCGTGGCCATAGAAAAAGAAGAACATTTGGAAGCACATCAGCTGATAGAAGAATTTATGATTGCTGCCAATGTTTGCGCCGCCAAGGCCTTGAAAAAGAGCAAGCTGCCGACCATGTATCGTGTGCATGAAAAGCCGCTGGAAGAAAAACTGAAAGATATTGAGCCTTTGTTGCACAATTTGGGGCTGAAATTGCCGGAGCCGAGCGCGTTGAAGCCGGAGCATTTTAACAAGATTTTAGATATGTGCAGCCCGCAAGGCTATAATGCCGGCATCGGGGAGCTGATATTAAGATTGCAGTGTCAGGCCAAATATGCGCCGCATAATGTCGGGCATTTCGGCTTGGGGCTGGAAGATTATGCCCATTTCACCTCGCCGATTAGAAGATATGCCGATTTGCTGGTGCACCGCGCATTGGTAAAGGCCTATAAAATGCCCGAGGGCGGAGAGCTGGAAGATTCGGCCAGCGTGAAAACTTTTGAAGAAATCGGCGAGCATTTGTGCGTGACCGAAAGACGCGCCGCCAATGCCGAAAGAGAGATGACCGCGCGTTTTGTTTCGGCTTATCTGGCACCGATGATTGGGGCTGATTTTGAGGTCAAAATTTCCGGCATTTCTTCGGCGGGTTTGTTTGTCAAGATTGAAAATATCGGTGCCGAAGGTCTGATACCGATGTCGAGCCTGCCGATAGATGAATATGAGTTGCAACCAAACAATATGGAGCTGACGGGAAAAAATTACGGTCTGCATTTTTACTTTGGACAGAGTTTGAAAGCACGGTTGTTGGAAGCCACGCCGCTGACCGGCGGTTTGATATTCAAATATATAGATGAAGAAGAGGGCGTGTCATATGCCGAAAAAGGCGGCAGATTCAAAAGCAGCTATAAAAAGCTGGACGCAATCAAAAAAGATTTAGGAAGAAATAAGAAGAAAAAAGAGCGGAAAAATAAAAAAGAAAAGTTGTCAAAGAAGCAAAGAAAAGAAAAAATAAAAGACAAGAACAAACTCAAAGCCAAAAGAAAGAAGTCCAACGCCAAATGAAAAAATGCCTGATTGCTTTTTTGCTGTTGCTGAGCTGTGCCGATATGGCATCGGCGCAAGAATATACCGATGAAGATGTTTATAAAACAACATTTTCGGCAGTTAAGGAGCATTATATCAAAAAAACAGATGTTGAAACTCTGGCCGTCAATGCCCTAAAAGCTCTAAACAAGGTAGATAAAAAAGTTTTGGTTGGCGATGATGATAAACGCGTGACGCTTTATTATGGCGGCAGAGTCTTGAGGAGCAAGTTAAAGCCGCAAGATAAAGAAGATATAGCAGCTTGGGCAAAGCTCAATGCGGATATGATAAAAGAGCTGAAAAAAGTTTCGACATCAGCACGCGACAAAGATTTTGAAATATTAGACACCACCATGGAAGAAACAATTGCAAAGAGTTTGGACGGTGTTTCAAAATATTATCCCGAAGGTCAGAGTGAAGAGGTTGGAAGAGCAGACAATCCGCGCAATTTTGTGGCAAGTTTGCAAGACAATATTTTATATATCAAGATTGTGGCGTTTAATCAGTTTACTTTTGATGAGCTTAAAAAAGCATTGCAACAATATCCAAATTTTGAGGGTGTGATACTGGATTTGAGGGCCTCTCCCGGCGGAGATTTGGCCGAGGCTTTGAAGGTTGCCGATGCCTTTTTGGCCGGAGGAATCTTGGCTTCTGAGGTCAAAAAAGATGGCAAACGCGCATTTTTCTATGCTGATGAAATAGACTTAACGCAAGATAAGCCGATGGCGGTGTTGGTAGATGGGCAGACCATGTCGGCGGCAGAGATTGCGGCTTCAGCCCTGCAGGCACAGAGCCGAGGTAAGTTGATTGGCACCAAAACCTATGGCAAGGGGAGTAAGCAAGAGCTTTTTGAGCTGCCGAACGGTGCGGTTTTGGGTTTGACCACAGGCTATTTTTACACATCGGCAGAAAATGCGCTGGATAAACAAGGTGTGATGCCCGATATTTGCGTTTCCGGCCTGAAAGAAGAGGAAGATGTTGAAAAAATTGTTTACGGAGAACATAAAGCAAAATGTATGCCTGAGAGCCGAGAGAGAAAAAATTTGGAGCTAAAAGCGGCAAAATATTTGATAAAAAGCCAAATTTGAACAATTTGATAAAAAAAATTTATTGACAATATATCTGAAACGTGCATAATGCGGCTAAATGTTTTAATTTGAAACCTAAAAATAAGAGTATAAAAAAATGGCAAAAGCAGTAAAAGTTAAAGTTAAGATGGAAAGCACAGCCGGAACCGGCACATTTTTTCTTGCTGAAAAGAATCCGAGAACTCATCCGGAAAAATTGACCTTGAAAAAATATGACAAGAAGTCAAGAAAACACGAAGAGTTCGTTGAAAAGAAATTGAAGTAATTTCTTTCAAGCTTTTTAAGTTTAAGAAAAATACCGGCGCAAGGCGTCGGTATTTTTTTTGTAATTATTATATATTCCATAACCATTTTATTTTTTTCAAAACACAATCAACTAGTCCATCTAGCAATACAATTAAGCAAGCTAGGTTTGTTGAGCTACTTCTTTCTTATCTGAACGAGGACAAAAGCTCCGTCATAAACGGGAAAAGCATCGCGATACACAAGGCACGGATAAACCGATGCGGTTAAGCTGGCTTCAGCTTAGAGTATTCTTTTTTGAGGGTTTCAATATTAACATCAGTATATCTTTGAGTTGTCGAGAGGGAAGCATGGCCCAGGAGCTCTTGAATGGAGCGCAAGTCTGTTCCTTCCGCCAAGAGGTGAGTTGCAAAAGAATGTCGCAGCGCATGAGGAGTTAAGTCATGAGAGAGTCCGAGCCCCGCGCGAATTTTTTGCAACTGCCGTTGTATAATCCGCGGAGAGAGGCGCTCACCCCTGGCGCCCAAGAAAAGCGGTTCGCCGTTTTTCAAATTATAGGGGCATTCTTTGATATAAGCATGAACGGCATCTTTGATTTGAGGTAGCACGGGCACGATTCTTTCTTTATTACCTTTACCCCGGATGCGTATAAAATCATTGTCGTTTATATCACCCACATTGAGGCTGAGGGCTTCCGAGATTCGCAAACCGCAACCGTAAAGGAGTGTGAGAATGGCGGCATCGCGAAGCCCTTGCCATGCATTTGTGGCAAAATTTTTACTTTGTTCCAGCACATCAAAGGTTTGATCCACATCAAGCGCTTTAGGCAGGGTTTTATTGCGTCGTGGAGAGGAGATAACGGAGATGGCGGTATTTTTTATGATTTTGCGCGCATTGAGAAACTTGAAAAAATTGCGGAGCGTAGAAATGTGGCGCGCAAGGGAAGATTTTTCCAGCCCGCGGGCAGAAGCTTCGGCAATATAGTTGCGAAAAGCGCGCACGTCCATTTTTTCCAGCATGGCAATGGAAAGATATTTTTCAAAAGAAAAAGTAAAATCAGACAAATCACGAGCATATCCGTCCAGAGTATGGGCAGAATATCTTCTTTCATCTTTAAGCCAATCAAGCCAATCTTCAATGATTTGGGCAAGTTCGGCATCAACTTTATATTTAATTTCCTGTTTCATAAGACAAATTATAAAAGCAATAGATTAA
The DNA here is from genome assembly GCA_944392225.1 of uncultured Alphaproteobacteria bacterium. Taxonomy (GTDB): domain Bacteria; phylum Pseudomonadota; class Alphaproteobacteria; order RF32; family CAG-239; genus CAJLXD01. The sequence goes on from CALXWB010000010.1 coordinate 14,639, forward strand.
GAAAAAGTTTTTTTGTGTGTAAACGATAAACAGATTTGTATTACACAAAGCAGATTGTTATTATCAAGAGCGAACAAATGAAGGAAAAAGATTTTGTCTGAGATTGTCGGCGTATTGTTACCACTGCCTTTTAATGACGTTTTTGACTATAAGGTTGAAAGCGATAATGTAGTTTTGGGCTCAATTGTGCGCGTGCCATGGGGTAGGGAACAACAAGTCGGCGTGGTCTGGAAGTTAGGTAAATCGGCAGATATTCCAGAAAGCAAAATCAAACCGATTATTGAGGTTTTAAGATTACCTCCTTTATCTGATGCTTTAAGAAAATTTGTGAGTTTTGTAGCCACTTACAATATGGCTTATTTGGGGTTGAGCTTGAAAATGGTTCTAAGTGCCAAAGGTGCGTTAGAAGACCCCAAAATGAATGTGCTTTATACCTTATCCGGCAAAACCTTGGCGGAGGCCAAGTTAAAAAATTCTGATGCGCGTTGGCGGGTGATAGATTTACTTAAACATTATCCATATTCCAGAGCCGAGATAGCCAAAGGTGCAGGTGTTAGCCAAAGCGTAATAAAAACCATGATAGATGCCGGTGTCTTGAAGCCGATAGAGGTGGAAAAGAAAAAAGAGTTTGCCGAACCTAAAGGAGAATTCCATAAGGTTGATTTAACACCAGAGCAAAAAGCCGCGGCAGAACAATTGGTTGCAAAGGTTGGTGAAGGTTTTTCCGTAACATTGTTAGACGGTGTAACTGGTTCAGGTAAAACAGAGGTTTATTTTGAGGCCGTGGCCGAGGCTTTGAGTAAAGGTAAACAAGTTTTGGTGACCGTGCCGGAAATTGCCTTGACCAGCCAGTGGTTAGGCAGGTTTGAAAGAAGATTCGGCGTAAAGCCTGCTTGCTGGCATTCTGGCTTGGGAACAAAAGAAAGAACCGATAACTGGATAGCCATAGCCGAAGGTCGGGCCAAGGTGATTGTCGGGGCACGTTCGGCATTGTTTTTGCCTTATCAAAATTTAGGCCTGATTGTGGTGGATGAAAGCCATGATCATTCATATAAGCAAGAAGAAGGCGTCAATTATCAAGGGCGCGATATGGCGGTTGTCAGAGCAAAAATGGAAGCTTTTCCCATCATTTTGGCAACGGCAACGCCAGATTTGGAAACCTTAAATAATGTGGATGAAGGTAAATATGAGGTGGTTAAGTTAACCAGTCGTTATGCTGCTGCCGAATTACCGAAAATAGAAATTGTAGATTTGAAAAAAGATAAGCCACAAAAAGGAGATTGGGGCGTTTCATGGTTGGCGCCGAGCTTAGTTAAAGCTTTGGAACAAAATTTGGAAAAAGGCGAGCAGTCCATGTTGTTTTTAAACCGCCGGGGTTATGCGCCTTTGATTATATGTCGCGATTGTGGACACAGGATTCAATGTCCGCATTGTTCGGCGTGGCTAACCGAACACAAAAATACCAAAAATTTGGTTTGTCATCACTGCGGCTATTCCATTCCGATTCCTTTGTCTTGTCCGCATTGTAATTCAGAAACGGGTTTGACGGCTTGCGGCCCGGGTGTGGAACGTGTAGCAGAAGAAGTTAAAGCGCGTTTCCCTCAGGCCAGAATACGTGTGATATCAAGCGATATTACCTCCACTTTAGATGACGTTTCTGAAGTTATCAGAGAAATGGAAAAAGGTGAGGTAGATATTTTAATCGGTACGCAGATTCTCGCTAAAGGGCACCATTTTCCAAGCTTAACGCTGGTTGGAATAGTTGATGCCGATTTAGGCTTAATGGGAAGTGATTTGCGCGCTACCGAGCAAACATATCAGTTATTGTCACAAGTTTCTGGGCGTGCCGGTAGAGGTGAGAAAAAAGGCATTGTGTATTTGCAAACCTTATATCCTGAAAATGCGGTTTTGAAAGCATTGATGAGCGGAAACAGAGAAGAGTTTTTGTCCCTTGAAAAGAAAACCAGAAGAATGTTAAAGCTCCCGCCATATGGGCGTTTGGCCGCAATTATCGTGAGCGGAGAAAACCAAGATTTAACCGAGCGTGTGGCCAAACATTTAGGCAGCATTGCTCCAAATACGGATTCGGTTGTCACTTTGGGCCCGGCCCCGGCGCCAATATATAAGTTGAGAGGAAAATATCGGTATCGCCTGTTGCTCAAAACCGGCAAGTTGATAAAAATTCAGGACATCTTAAAAAACTGGCTAAGCCGAGTCAATGCGCCGAGTTCGGTGAAAATCGAGGCTGATATTGACCCCTATAGCTTTATGTAAAAAAGAAAATGTTTTGTGGAAGATAAAAACATTTTAATAAATTAGAAACTATTAGATAATATCATGCAAAGCATTGGATGAAGATTCTAACAATTATGCAAAGTGAAAAGATTTGAAAAAAGACTCAAAATATAAATTGGCTTCGGTATATGCAGAGGCACTATATGAAGCGGCAGAAGAGCAAAAAGCTCTGGCAAAGGTTCATGCCGATGTGGTTTCTTTGAACAAAGAAATGGATATCGAAAAAAATTTCAGCAAATATTTTTCCAATCCGCTGTGGGGTGTCGATTCTAAAAAGGCAGCCTTAAAAGAAATCTCCAAAAAATTAAATCTCTCTAAAGAGACGCAAAACTGTTTGGATATTATAGCGGAAAATAACCGTTTCCCCGAGTTTGAATTGATATTGCAAAAATTTATCAAGCTTTATTATGCCAAGCAAGGGATAACGGAGGTTGAGGTTGATTCGGCTTTAAAGCTGAGTGAAGCACAACACAAAAAAGTTTTATCAATGCTGGAACAGAAACTGGGTAAAAAAATTGTGGTTAACTTCCAGGTCGATCCTGAAATTTTGGGCGGATTGAGAGTAAAATACGGTTCAACCATGATTGATGATTCTGTTTTAGGAAAACTCAATCGTTTAGAAATAATGATGAAAGGTGGACAATAATGTCTGTGCATGCAAGCGAAATATCTTCCATTATCAAGGAAAAAATCGCCGAGGCAAAGGTAGACATTGACGTTTCCGAAGTGGGAAAAGTTTTGTCCGTTGGTGACGGTATTGCTCGTGTCTATGGTTTGGATAAAGTCCAGGCCGGAGAGTTGGTCGAGTTTGATGGCGGCATCAAGGGCATGGCTTTGAACTTGGAAGAAGATAATGTCGGTGTGGTTATCTTTGGTTCGGACCAAAGCATTAAAGAAGGTGACACGGTTCGCCGCACTGATAAGATTGTGAGCGTTCCCGTGGGAAAATCACTTCTCGGTCGTGTGGTTGATGCGTTAGGCGAGCCGATTGACGGTAAAGGCGAGGTCAGGTCTGATGAATATAGATTATCAGAGGTTAAGGCACCGGGTATCATTACCCGCCGCAGCGTTTATGAACCAATGCAAACCGGCTTAAAAGTTGTCGATTCTTTGGTGCCGATTGGCCGCGGTCAACGTGAGCTGATTATTGGTGACCGTCAAACCGGCAAGACCGCCATTATTGTTGATACCATCATCAACCAAAAACGTATTAATGATAAGGCTAAAACCGAAAAAGAAAAACTATACTGCATTTATGTGGCAATCGGGCAAAAACGTTCAACCGTGGCTCAGGTTGTTAAAACCTTGCGTGACTATGGCGCCATGGATTATACCATTGTGGTTGCCGCCACGGCATCTGACCCGGCCCCAATGCAGTTTATGGCACCATATTCAGGCTGCGCCATGGGCGAGTTTTTCAGAGACAATGGCATGAACGCCGTAATCTTTTATGATGACTTAACCAAGCAAGCCACGGCATACAGACAAATGTCCTTGTTACTCCGTCGTCCGCCAGGGCGTGAAGCATACCCCGGAGATGTGTTCTATTTGCACTCACGTTTGCTTGAGCGTGCCGCAAAAATGAACGATGAGTTGGGTGGCGGTTCGTTAACGGCCTTGCCGGTGATCGAAACCCAAGCCGGAGACGTTTCTGCCTACATTCCAACCAACGTCATTTCCATTACCGACGGTCAAATCTTTTTGGAAACAGGTCTGTTCTATCAAGGTGTTCGTCCGGCGGTCAACGTTGGTATTTCCGTGAGCCGTGTTGGTTCAGCTGCGCAAATCAAAGCCATGAAACAAGTGGCCGGAAAAATCAAATTGGAATTGGCACAATATCGTGAAATGGCATCATTTGCTCAATTTGCATCGGATTTGGATACGGCAACCAAAAACTTGCTGTCCAGAGGCGCACGATTGACCGAGTTGTTAAAACAACCGCAATATCGTCCGATGCCTGTTGAAGAACAAGTTGTTGCAATTTTTGCCGGTGTGAGAGGATATTTGGATAAGCTGGAGATCAGTGAGGTTGGAGACTTTGAACAAAAAGCCTTGAACACCATGAAGGCCGAGCATCCGGAATATCTTGAAGAAATAGCGGATAAGAAAGTTATTTCAGATGAGCTGGATAAAAAATTGACCGACTTTTATGATGCGTTTTTCGCAGAATATAAGAAGATAGAAGAAGCGGCGTAAGGATATAAAAAATGGCAGGATTAAAAGAGTTAAGAACTCGCATCAGCACCGTCAAATCAACGAGCAAAATCACCTCGGCGATGAAGATGGTTGCTGCTGCCCGCCTGCGCCGTTCTCAAGGTTTAATCGGCAAGTCAGAATTTTATAATAACAATTTGCTGTCTTGCGCAAACCGAGTGATATATGAGCTAAAGCAAGAAGAAGAGAAAAAAGGCATTGCGGTTGTTTGGCCCAAAATGATGCGCCAAAATGCAGAAGCCAAAAAATATCTTCTTCTTGTTTTTACCTCAGACCGAGGACTGTGCGGCAGTTTCAACGCGGGTGTGGCCAAAGAAGCCATACAGCGCATTGAAAAACTGAAAGCTGAAGGCAAAGAAGTCATGCTCTATTGCATTGGCAAAAAAGGGCGTGATATTTTAAACCGACACTATGGCAATTTGATCATCAAAACCAAAGAGGGCGTTGCTGCCAAAGGTGTTAAATATTATGAAGCATCTGACATCGGTTATGATATTTTGGATATGTATAACAGCGGCACAATAGATGTTTGTGAAGTCGTATACAGCCATTTCAAATCGGCAATCAGCCGCCAAATCAGAGTAAAGCAAGTTCTGCCGGTTCAAGTGGAAGAGTTTGATTATAATAAGACGCACTTGCCGACCAATGTGGTCAGAGGTGCTTATTATGATTATGAACCCTGCAAGCTAGAGCTCCTTGATGCCATGTTGCCGCTGATATTCAGGGGAGACATTTTCAAAACCGTGATTCATTCACAAGCATCAGAACACGGCGCCAGAATGACATCAATGGACAATGCCACCAGAAATGCCGATGACATGATCAATAAATTGACCATCAAATATAACCGCATCAGACAAGGTGCCATCACCACGGAGCTGACCGAGATTATATCCGGCGCCGAGGCACTTTAAAAACCAAGAATAAAGGAGAGTTAGATGACAGAAAAGAAAAAAACTTCCGCCGGCAAAGAAAAGACAACGGCCAAAAAAGAAGTAAAAGCCGCAACCGGCAAAAAAACTTCTGCCGCCAAAGCCTCAACGGAAGTCAAGTTTGATAAAGCCGTTTCAGAGGGATACATTTCTCAGGTAACCGGCGCGGTTGTCGACGTAAAATTTGAAAATGTAAAAGAATTGCCGGAAATTTTGACCGAGCTGGAATGTGACAACCATGGCAACAAACTTGTTTTGGAAGTGGCTCAACACTTAGGTGAAGAAGTTGTTCGCTGCATTGCCATGGACACCACCGATGGTTTGGTCAGAGGCCAAAAAGTGATTAATACCGGGCACCCGATTGAAGTTCCTGTCGGACCGGAGCTGTTGGGACGAATTGTCAACGTGATTGGCGAACCCGTAGATGGTCGCGGTCCGATAAAGAGCAAAACTTATTTGCCCATTCACCGTGAAGCCCCATCATTTGTTGAACAATCAACCGATACGGAAGTTTTGACCACGGGCATTAAGGTTATTGACTTGCTTGAACCTTATGCCAAAGGCGGTAAGATTGGTTTGTTCGGCGGTGCCGGCGTAGGTAAAACCGTTTTGATTCAAGAGCTCATTACCAACATTGGTATCGGTCATGGCGGCTATTCTGTTTTTGCCGGTGTGGGCGAGAGAACCCGTGAAGGTAACGACCTTTATCATGAAATGATTGATTCCGGTGTTATTGATTTGAAAGGTGATAAATCAAAAACCGTGTTGGTATATGGTCAAATGAATGAACCGCCTGGAGCGCGTGCTCGCGTGGCTTTGTCTGGTTTGACGCAAGCTGAATATTTCCGTGATGTGGAGCATCAAGATGTGTTGTTCTTTGTAGACAACATCTTCCGTTTCACGCAAGCCGGTTCAGAAGTTTCAGCCTTGCTCGGACGTATTCCGTCAGCCGTGGGTTATCAACCGACCTTGGGCACGGATATGGGTGCCATGCAAGAGCGCATTACCTCTACCAAAAACGGATCCATTACTTCCGTGCAAGCCGTATATGTTCCGGCCGATGACTTGACCGACCCGGCACCGGCCACAACCTTTGCGCACTTGGATGCCACAACCGTGTTGTCACGTTCCATTGCCGAGTTGGGTATTTTCCCGGCAGTTGACCCGCTTGATTCGACATCACGCATTTTGGATCCGCAAATTGTGGGTGAAGAACACTATCAAGTGGCCAGACGTGTGCAAGAAATTTTGCAAAAATATAAATCGTTGCAAGATATCATTGCCATTTTGGGAATGGATGAGTTGTCTGAAGAAGATAAACTGACGGTGGCCAGAGCCAGAAAGATTCAACGTTTCTTGTCTCAGCCGTTCCACGTTGCCGAAGTCTTTACCGGAACACCGGGTGTGTTTGTAAAATTGGAAGACACCATCAAAGGCTTTAAGGAGATTATTGAGGGTAAATATGACCACATTCCTGAGCAAGCATTTTATATGGTCGGTACCATAGAAGATGTTTTGGCAAAAGCCAAGAAGATGGAAGAAGCAGCATAAGTTAGAGGATAAGAATGAAAGAAATACTTTTTCGCATATCAAGACCCTATAAGGTGTTTAATACCAAAAAGGTTGCGGCATTGCAGTTGCCGGCACAGGAAGGTGATATTACGATTCTTCCTGATCGTGCCCCAACGCTGATTTTGTTACGAAACGGCATTCTGAAAATATTGGACAACCAATTAAAAGAAGTGGAAAGCTATTTTGTCAAAGGCGGCATAGCCGATGTTGCACGTGACCGTTGTGCGGTATCATCGGAAAAAGTTTTTTGTGTGGAAGGCACAAGCCTGGAGCGCGCCAAAGAAAAACGCGATTCGGCTTTGCATGAAGAAGACAAAATCTTTTATGATTATGTGATAAGTGTTTTGGAAAAGAAAAAATAATTCTTATCTGAAAAAAAAGATAAAAAAGAGCCGATAAAAAGGCTCTTTTTTTTGTGAATAAATGCAAAGTTTAGTAATAATTTAACTTTATTATGTTAAAAAAAGAATCAATAAACAATCAGAGCAAAATTTATTATTGCAGGGTAGGTGGAATCGAAGATGAAAAGCGAGTTCTTAAAGTGTGCAACATTGTCAGATATCAAAAAAATGCAGAGCTTTTACGGCAAAGAAAATCTGTATCAAAATTCGCAACGTATATCAGTGTTGATCAAGAACTTGCAGTTGATGTTAAAACATGTTTCATCAGAGAAAATTGTTTTGGCGGACAATGCTTATCCAGAGTTTTATCAGTTGGTTTCAGACTTTGTGTCTGCTTGTGAAAAAAGAGAGATCAAGCTTCCCGGTTCCATAAGTCAGAGTTTGAAAAAAATTCAAATCAAACAAGCCAAAAAAGCATATCTGCAGCAAAAGAAATTGGCTTTGCAAATGGATATCATTGAGCAAAGAGCGCAAGGGAACGGAAAAGGGCTTAAAAATATCATAAATCGGCCCAAACAATATTTTCAGAAGATGTTGCAATGTATGACGGCGGCCTCAATCAGCTTGTGTCCGTCTTTGATTTCGGCTCAAAACAGTGTTCCTGCCGCAAACAAAGAAAAAATGTCCAACCTGATAACCATGAACATGTCCGAAAAAACAAACCAAAATGTTGAGCTGGTTGAATTTTCTCCCGTCGGAGTGATGCGTTGCTCAGACGAGCTTTTGAAAAACGAGAAAGATTATCAAGAATTCACGGATCAGCTGTTGGCACAATTCAAGGAAAACATCAGCACCTTGCAAGACAGCAAAACCAACAAACGCAAGTTTTATCAGGAGCAGGGCGCCTTGATTGAAAAATATGGCAAGTCAAAATACATCATTCCCAAAGCCAGCTGCGAGGCCATGTCTTTTGCCACATTTTTGCGTGTTTTGGAAGAAAATTCTCTGCAAAGCAACAACATAACGGAGGCTTGCAAAGAGATTTTGCTGCAAATTCCAAACCCGCATGCTTGTTTTTCAAGCAAGGGCACTTTTGCCAGCAAATATTCAAGAAATTTGCGCAAGGATATAGAATCTGAGTTAAAAAACAAAGATCGCGGTATTTATATGATATGGTTAAAGAGAGGTAATGGTCGGCTGCACCGCATGACCATTATCGGCACCGGCACGGGAGATGTTTATTTGTTGGGCTTTAACAACAATCGCATTGTCAAAATGCAAAAAGACAACTTGGATAAGCTGACCAACGGCTCGGGATATTATTTTGACTTTGGCGATTTATTAAAAGACAAAGCCAAAGAAAAGATAACCAAGAACAACACGGCAGCAGTCAACCAACAAGCATCGAACCAATATTTGGCCATGTTTTATCAGGTTCAAAAGCAATATTGAAAAAATTTTTTAGTGGCGCGGAAGAAAAAACTGTGTTAAAAATATAGAACACGGAAATTTCTGACGGAGGTTGCCATGCCCTATCAAAAGTTTTTTCTCAATCACTATATCAATCTGCCATACATGGTCAAGATAGGCTATGGTAAAATTGGGCGTGTTGGTAAATATCTGATAGATAAAGGCTTGTCAAACGTTGCTTTGTTCTGGAGCGATGGTTTGGAGGAGCTTTTAGGCGGCAAACTCTATAAAGGTTTTGAGCAAAACGACATTGAAGTTGTCTGCAACAAGCTGGTGCAATATATCAACATAGAAGAGATAAATCGGGTGGCTTTCAGCTTGCCGAGCAATACGGATGCCATTGTGGGTGTTGGCGGCGGCCGGGTGTTAGACTTTGCCAAATATTGTGCTCATTTATTAAAAAAGCCGTTTATCTCTGTTCCCACATCTTTGTCAAATGATGCCTTTGCCAGCCCCAACACGGCTTTGCTGGTGGACAGGAAGAAGACGGTTGTCAAATCGACCATGCCGTTTGGTGTGGTGATAGACTTAGACGTCATAAGTAAAAGCCCGCAAATTTTCATATATTCCGGCATAGGGGATATCATCTCCAAGTTAACATCACTATGGGATTGGAAAGTGGCCTATCGCAAGGGTTATGTTCGTTACAATGACTTTGCGTCATTATTAGCATATAACTCGGTAGATTTATTGTTGCAAATGCCAAAATATGATTTAACTTCCAGTGGTTTTTTGAAAAACTTAGCCAGCTCGTTACTGATGAGCGGCGTATCGGTTGAGATAGCCGGCACCTCGCGTCCGGACGGAGGGGCGGAACATCTGATTTCGCAGGCTCTGGACGGTTGCACCAAGCGCCAAAGACAGCACGGAATTCAGGTTGGAATTTCAACATATTTATGCGCATTATTGCAAAACAATCCCGGAATAGAAAAGATCAGAAGATTTTTGAGTGAGACGGGCTTTTTTGACTATGCGGCAACAGATCCGCTGAGCAAAGAAGAATATGTGGAAGCGCTGCAACAAGCCCCGTTGATAAAAAAAGATTATTATACGGTTTTGAGCGAAAAAGAAAGCTTTTTAAAAGCGGTAGATTTGGTTGAAACAGAAAGCATTTTAAGAAAGCTCATTCGTTAGTTTTTTTACCAAAATCTGCTTGAGTGACACATTAAATTATGCTATAATAAACCATATAAGCTAAACAGCGACAAGAAGGAGGATTATTATGGTAGAGAAAAAATTTATGATGCCCTGCGCATCCATTATAAACAAGCTGACATATCCAGAAATAAACAAGCAAAGTTTGTTTAAGACCCTGCACGAGGTTGCCGGAGGTGAAAAATTGGAAGATATGCGACTTCCGACACTATCCGCCGTTGTCTCAATCAAAAATTTTGAGGCGGTAAAACGAGCCAATGATTATATAAAAAATGTAACCAAGGCCTTGCCGCGAATATCTAAAATGAGTGATAAAAGAAAAAAGGCCGAACTGTTAGATATGTTAAACAAAATGGCCCCCAAAGCCTCAGACTATGCCATAATTGCTCTGAACACATATTTGAAAATGGATAAAAAACATACAATTGAAGGTTTTTATAAAGAATATAACAAATTTGTTGCTGAAAAAACGCAGGAAAGAATGTCTGCGCAAATGATACAACATGTGACGGAAAACAGATTACGCGCGTGAGAAGAGAGGAAACGATAAAAAAAAGAGGCAAGAATTGCCTCTTTTTTTTGTTGACTTTTTGTCTAAAATGAGCTAAATCAACACTTGCTAACGTATTTATTAATCCTAAAAAAAACAATTATGGCAAAAAAAGAATTATTATTGGACGCAGCAAATGTAAAAGACTTATTCAGCGGTCTTTTTAGTGCAGAATTTGGTAACTGGCAAATGGGTGCCCCAGAGTTGAAAATGCTTTTTTCATCAGTAAATCGGGACTATGTTCCTGGTTTTGTAATGAAATTAAAAAAGCAAGCGACGGCACAAGAGCGTTATTTCCTCTATTCACCTCTTCAACAGGTAATTTGTCTGATGGAAGAAGGAGAAATGTTTGAAACGGCTCCCTTGCAAAAAGAGTATTCCGTGAAAGGTGTGTTTGGAAAAGCAACTTCGCTTTATCCCGCCCAAATGAAAATTTGGGCAGAAATGCCGGAAGAAACTTGCCTGAAAGAGGAACAAGCCTTGCTAGCTATCAAAGCTTTTGTTGCAACAGAAACTGTTCGGTTGAAGATTGAGTTCTTCAAGTCCGGCGGTTATAAAGTTAAAGCCGGAAGCATTGATGGAACACCCTGTTGGCTCATGCGTAAAGAGAACAACAAGGCATTTGTGGTAGATGTCGCCACATCAGAGGTGACATTTACATCGCTCAAGGACAAAAAAGTTAAAATCTTCACCCCGAATATTCCGGTGGAGATTGGAGACTTTGCGTTTAACGGCGCAAATTTCATTAAAAAATAAAAAAAGGTGACTTCGGTCACCTTTTTTTATTGGTTATAGGTCTTAACCGCTTCATCACGTTCAAAAAGATATAGCAGGTTTTTAAGAGCTTTACCTCGTGGAGAGGTAAAGTCTGGGTCTTGAGAGATAAAAAGTTTGGCATCTTGCGAGGCGGTAAGGAGCAAGCCTTTATGTGCGGAAAGGTCTGCCAGTTTGAAGGTGTTAAAACCGCTTTGCTTGGTACCGAGCAGTTCGCCGCCGCCGCGCAAATCGAGGTCTTCTTCGGCAATGAGGAATCCGTCTTCGGTTTCCTTCATAATGTTGAGGCGCGCGCGCGATGTTTCCGAAAGCGGGTGTGAATAAAGCAAAATGCAGGTCGAGGCCTGAAAACCGCGTTTGATTCGTCCGCGCAGTTGGTGCAGTTGCGCCAAGCCGAAGCGCTCGGCATGTTCAATAATCATCAGGGTGGCTTCCGGCACATTAACGCCCACTTCAATCACGGTTGTGGCCACAAGGAGAGAAATTTCTCCTTTTTTGAATTTTTCCATCACCGCGTCTTTTTCCGCTTCTTTCATCTTACCATGAACAAGCCCGACTTGGTCGCCGAAATATTTTTTGAGCGATTCGTAGCGCTCTTCCGCCGCGGCAAGGTCGATTTTTTCCGATTCTTCGACGAGGGGACAAACCCAATAAGCCCGCACGCCTTGTTGCAACTTGCGAGAAAGAGCAGAGACAACATCGTGGATTTTATCAATCGGCATCACGAGGGTTGAAACCGGTTTGCGTCCTTCCGGTACCTGGTCGATTTTGGAATATTCCATATCGCCATAGGCTGTGAGTAGGAGTGTTCTCGGAATAGGGGTTGCAGTCATGACGAGAATATCTGCCTTGTTGCCTTTGTTGGAGAAATTGAGGCGTTGGTGCACGCCAAAACGATGTTGCTCATCAATCACGGCATAAGCCAAGTCTTTGAAAACAACATTTTCTTGGAAAAGGGCGTGCGTGCCGATAAGAATGTCAATTTTGCCTTCTTCCAATTGGGCCAGAATTTCTTTACGTTGTTTGGGCTTGGTCTTGCCGGTTAAAAGCGCACAGGTAATGCCGAGCGCTTCACATAAGGGTGCAATGGTTTCTTGGTGTTGCTTGGCCAAAATTTCTGTCGGTGCCATAATCGCGGCTTGCGCGCCGCATTCCACGGCATTGAGCATTGAGAAAAAAGCCACAATGGTTTTGCCGCAACCGACATCACCTTGCAAAAGCCGCAGCATGCGGTATGGAGAGGCTTGGTCGGCAAAAATCTCGCGGAGCACTTTCTCTTGCGCTTCGGTCAGTTTGAAAGGCAAAATTTCCATAAGCTTTTTGCGCAAAAAGCCGTTGCCTTTGAGCGAGCGACCGGCTTGTTTTTTGATTTTTTGCCGCGCTATGGCAAGAGTGAGTTGGTTGGCAAGCAGTTCATCGTAAGCCAAGCGTTGCCGCTCCGGCGAGTTAATGTCTAAATCGGCGAGATATTGCGGATGATGCAAGTTAAGCAAAGATTGGTTAAACGAGAGCCATTTTTTCTCTTTGAGCAGGTTTTCATCCAACCATTCGGGAAGCTTTGGCGTGCGCGCTAGGGCTTGCAAAATCCATTTACGCAGCATTTTGTTGCTGATGCCGGCAGTGAGCGGATAAACAGGTTCAATCACGCGAATGCTGTCAATCTGCGCGGCCGGCACAATATAGTCGGGATGGCTCATCTGCAAAGAATTGTTAAATTTCTCAAGCTTGCCGCTGATAGCCACCCATTGCCCGAGCGGCAGATTTTTTTGAATCGTGGAGGGATAAGCCTTAAAAAAGCTGATGATGATTTGCTCGGTTTCATCTGCGGCAATCACCTTGTAGGGCTGCGATTTTTTTTGTGGCGCAATATGTTCAATCACTTTTACCTTGAGCGTAGCCACGCGCCCCGGAATAGCATCGGAAAGCTTAGGTGAATAGCGCCTGTCAATCAGGTTTGAGGGCAGGTGAAAGATGAGGTCTTTGATGAGGCGGCAATCCAAATTTTGCAAAAGCTTAGCACTCTTTTCTCCCAATCCGCCGATGGAAGTAAGCGTGGCAAATAATGGATATAAAATCTCGGGCCGCATGGTGTTTTTTTTCAAAAAAATGGTTGCACTTATGGGCATATTGTATATAGTTTATTCGTTTAAGTAAATGAAAAAAAATGATTGATGATATTGATAAAATAAAGGGCAAAATCATTTCTTCCGTGCCGGATGGATACGACGCCGTTCTGGCAGGAGAGTTGAGCCAAAAGAAAAAACAAGATATTTTATACATTTTGAGCGACGGCATTTCCATGGAGCGCGCCGCCGACATGTTGCGCTGGCTCAATCCCGATTTGGAGGTTCTGCTCCTGCCGTCATGGGATACCGTGCCTTATGACAGAGTTTCACCCAACATCAATATCGTTGCCCAAAGAATAGAAACGCTGACGGCCATTGTCAGCAATCCCCAGCCCAAAAAGTCGCGTGTGATATTGGCCAGTGTCGGTTCGGTCTTGCAAAAACTGCCGCCGCAAAAAATTTTCTTAAACGCCATAAGACAAGTCAAAGTCGGCAATAAACTGAGTTTTAATGACTTTGTGCATTATGCCGCCATCAATGGCTATAACCGTGTTGAGCAGGTGATTGAACCCGGAGAATATGCCGTTCGCGGTGATATTATCGATATTTTTCCGGTCGGTACCGACGAGCCGTTGCGTATTGATATGTTTGATGACGAGGTGGAACGTATCCGCACTTTTGATGCCATGACCCAACGCACCACCGGCGAGCTCAGCCATTATACGTTTCAGGTGATGGGTGAGGTAACCTTGGATGAAAACACCATCAAGTCTTTCCGCACCAAATATCGCGAAGCTTTCGGCGCCGCGTTCAAAGATGATGAAATTTATGCCGATATCAGCAACGGCGTTAAACATCTGGGCATGGAAAACTGGCTGCCGTTTTTCTATGAAGAACCGTTGCCCGATATTTTTGCCTATCTGCCGCAAGCTCAAGTGATTGTCGGCCGCAATGTTTTAGAGGCGGTCAAGTCCAAGTGCGAAAGCATTGCCGATTATTATCAGGCGCGTTTAGAGGCCTTGAACGTCAAGTCCGTCAATGATGTGGATATTTACCGCCCGGTTGCGCCCGAGTTGCTGTATCTGACCGAAAAAGAAATTACCGATATTTTCAAGAAAAAAGAGGCCGTTTATTTCACCTCTATGACTCTGGCGGAAAATGATAATACGGTCAATGCCGGCGTGTTGCCGGGGCGCAGTTTTGCGCAAGCCAAAAACGTCAACCTGCAGGAAGTTTATAAAGAACTTGATGAATATCTTAAAGAAAATAATAAACTTCGCCGCGTAATCTGTTGTTATTCCGAAGGTTCGCGCGATAGGCTGTTCACGCTGATGCATGAGCACGGCATTGAAAATTTATATTTTGCCGATAGTTGGAAAGACGCCAACCACCCGGAAAACAAACGCACCGCCATGGTGGTTTTGAACCTGCCGCATGGTTTCAGGGGCGATGGTCTGTGCTTTATCTCCGAGCAAGATGTTTTGGGCGAGCGCCAACACCGCGCCGTTAAGAAAAAAGCATCAAGTAAAGATTTTATTGCCGATGTCGGCTCTTTGAGCGTGGGCGAGTTGGTCGTGCATATAGAGCATGGTATCGGCAAATTCATGGGGCTGGAGAATATCACCGCCGGCGGCGCCCCGCACGATTGTTTAAAGATTTTATATGCCAACGATGCCAAACTTTTTGTGCCGGTTGAAAATATTGATGTTTTGTCGCGCTATGGCTTGGATGATGATAATATCCAGCTCGATACTTTGGGCGGTTTGGCATGGCAGGCCAAAAAGGCCAAAGTCAAACAGCGGATTAAGGACATTGCTGAAAAGCTGATTAAAATTGCCGCCGAACGCCATTTGAAAAAAGCCGATAGCTTTATCCCGCCGCAAGGCATGTATGATGAATTTTGCTCGCGCTTTCCTTATGCCGAAACCGATGACCAGCTCAATGCCATTCATGATGTTTTGCAAGATTTGGCCGATACCGTGCCGATGGACAGATTGGTTTGCGGCGATGTCGGTTTTGGTAAAACCGAGGTGGCCTTGAGAGCAGCCTTTGCCGTGGCTTCCTGCGGCGCACAAGTGGCCCTGATTGTGCCGACAACCTTGCTGGCTCGTCAACATTATATGAACTTCAAAAAACGCATGGAAGGTTTTCCGATAAGGGTGAAAATGCTTTCACGTTTGGTCACACCTAAAGAAGCCGCCGAAACCAAAAAAGGCCTGGAAGAGGGCTCGGTTGAAATTGTGATTGGCACCCATGCTCTGCTTTCTAAAGATATCAAATTCTGCAATTTGGGTTTGCTGATTATTGATGAGGAACAACATTTCGGCGTGGCACATAAGGAGAAGTTGAAATCCATTAAGTCAGACGTTCACGTTTTAACCATGACTGCAACCCCGATTCCGAGAACTTTGCAGCTTTCTTTAACCGGGGTTAAGCAGCTGAGCTTGATTGCCACCCCGCCGGTGGACAGATTGGCCGCCCGCACGTTTGTCATGCCTTTTGATAAGGTGATGATAAAAGAGGCCATCTATCGTGAAAAATTCCGCCATGGTCAAATCTTCTTCGTCTGCCCGCGCGTGTCGGATATTTTTGGTGTGGAAAAAGAATTACGCGAGCTGGTGCCGGATGTCAAAATTTTGGTGGCACATGGACAAATGCCGGTCAAACAGCTTGAAAATGTGATGAACGATTTTGCCGACGGCAAGGCCGATTTGCTGCTTTCCACCACCATTATTGAATCCGGCATTGATATGCCGAGCGTCAACACCATGATTGTGCATCGGGCGGATATGTTCGGGCTGGCACAGTTGTATCAACTCAAAGGGCGTGTCGGCCGCGGCAAGGTGAGGGGCTATTGCTATTTCACCGTGCCCAAGCAAAAAGCTTTGAAACCGATTGCCGAAAGAAGATTGAATATTTTGCAGGCATTGGATTCTTTGGGCGCGGGATTTTCTTTGGCCAGCCACGATATGGATATTAGAGGTTCGGGCAATATCTTGGGAGAGGAGCAATCCGGCCACATCAAAGAAGTGGGTGTTTCTTTATACCAACATATGCTGGAAGAAGAAATCATGCGCCAAAAGGCGCAAGGCATGAAAGGCGAAAAAGAAGCCGCTACAGGTGCCGCCATGACCGATTGGGCACCGCAAATTTCAACCGGCATTCCGATTATGATTCCCGAAACCTATGTCAGAGATTTGGGCGTGCGTTTGGGCTTGTATAAACGTATCGGCGATATTGAAGACAAAGCCGGCTTGGATGATATCAGAGAAGAGCTGATAGACCGCTTCGGCCCCATTCCGCCGGAGGTGGACAACCTGTTGAAGACGGTTGAGATAAAGCAGCTTTGCCGTAAGGCGAATATTGAAAAAATTGATGCCGGCGCCAAGGGCATTTTGATAACCTTGCGGAATAACACCTTTGCCAAGCCTGAAAAATTGATAGACTTTGTTGCCCGTCAGTTTGGTGCCGTTAAGATTCGCCCTGATCAAAAATTGTTGATAGAGAAAAATCTTGACAGTTATGCCGAGCGCGTGGAAACTATAAAAAATTATGTTGAAAAAATTAACCGCTTGCTTGAGGACTAAATGGCAGAAAGAATAAGATTTTATAATCTTTTGGCGCATATCAACACCGAAAAAGGCATAAAAGAAGAAAATGTTGCCTTAAAAAACATTTGGGAACACAGCGGCAACATCATGCTTGATTTATATTTTTATCAAGACAAAATCTCCAAGGTTATAGATGCCTCATATATCAAAGATGTTATAGATCTGGCCACCGAAAAATATTACAATTCCTGCCGCATTTTGTTGCAAGATTTTGCCACGCAGACCCAAACAACGGAAACCAAAGCCTCATCAAAAGAAGAAGCCAATAATCTGCGTCTTTTCACCACCTTGCAGGATGATATCATCATTTTGCTGTTCATAGCCAAATGCGCCGGCAATTTTTCGGTTTTGAAACAACGTTCCATTTTGGAATATATAAAAAAATATCATCCCAAACCCAAAAGTTTGAGCCGGACCTATGTGGAAAGCTGCATCAAGTCTGTATCACCGAGTGAAGAAGATTTTTATAAAGCGCTGGAAAATGTGAGCCGCAAAACGCCGAAAGAAGCAGAAATTTTGGCGCAAGAAGTGGTCAAAATCTGTTTGAGCGAGGGTTTGTGGGCATATCAAGAAAAGCTCTATATTGCCGAAATTTTATATGTTTTAAGGCAACAAGGTGTTGAGCCGGATATAGGGTTATAAAAAAAGCTCCCGTAGGAGCTTTTTTTGTTTGTTATTGCGGGTTTCGCGGATCGATAACCGGGAAAGGAGAATATCCGCCGACGCCGCCGAAATATTTTTCAAAGAAGCCGGGCTCATGGCCTTGAGCTTTTGTCGCATCGGTATTCACGGCAATTTCTGTGCCGTTGGCTTTGGTCAAACGTTCAATATCTTTCACTTTTCCGTCGCGGTCAAACTCAATGGTCAAGACATCGCGGTTAACTTCTTCCGGCTCCATAAAAGCCACGCGTCTGATGGAAGAAGACATATAAATCCAAGTATTTTGGTCAAAAGAAACCACGGAAGACGGAGCACCCAAGGTTTGCACCACTTGTTGTTTGGTATCGCCGATTTTGAGCTGAGCAATGCGCTCATTGGAGGGCATATTGCCGTTGTGTGTTAAGAACATATCGCTGGAGCAGGCAGAAAAAAACACCGCCAAACCTAAAACAACCAATTTGTTTATTGACATATCAATATCCTTGCAGTTATATCAAAAATAGTTTTTTAAGTTTATAACACAAGGAAAAAATTAATGCAAAATCTTTTTTCTTATCCGTTAGTTGTAGATGAGTTAAGCGCGGCAGAAAAAAAATATCATCTTCATGCCGATGAAGAGGAGCTGCAATATTTGAAAGAAGTTTTCAAGGTGGAAAGCGTGCGTGCCTTTTCGGCAGAAATATTTGTAAAATATAAGAAAAAGGAGCATCGATTGGATGTTTGGGGCAAGGTTGATGCCGAGTTTGAATTAAAAAGCGTGATAAGTCTGGAAAATTTTTACAAGACCTATTCGCCGGAGTTTTCAATCTATTTTGACACGACGGCCACGCCGCAAGATCTGAAAGATTTTGACTTTGATATTTATGATGATGAGCCTTATTTGTTGGATAACGGCAAAATTGATTTATGCCAAATTGCCATAGAGCAGGTGGCTTTGGTGATGGAGGACAACCCAAGAAAAGAAGGGGAAGAGTTTCACTTTGATTCTGAGTTTGATGAAGAGACGACAGAGTCTCAAAACCCGTTTAATGTTCTAAAAAAGCTCAAAAAATAAGATTAAATATCGGAAAAAGCTATAAATTGCATAAATAAACACAAAAAAGACTTGCCAAAAGCAAAAATATTATATAAAACGTCATTCAGTTCATAAAACCATTTTTAAAAGTTGATTTAAAAAACGAAATGGTTTATTAATGGCTGTGAAAAGTGTAATAATTTTAAGTGTAATAGAATAAGAGTATAAGAAAATGGCTACACCAAAAAAGAAAACCACACCGTCACGTCGTAACATGCGTCGTTCACACGATGCATTAAAGGCCAACTCCTACATGGAATGCCCGAACTGCGGTGAATTAAAAAGACCTCACAGCGTATGCCCGTCTTGCGGACAATACGATGGTCGTGAAGTAGTTGCCAAAAAAGCAGCTTCTGAAGAATAATTTTCAAATATCAAGACATTTGTTTATAAGATAGATGTCAATTTCTATATGGAGCAGGTTTTGACAAATAATCTGGTCATATCAATAGACGCGATGGGGGGAGATAATTCCCCCAGAGTCGTTATAGAGGGACTTGCAATTGCTTCCAAAAAGCACCCGGACATCAAGTTTTTGTTGTTTGGAGATTCTGCAAAAGTCAACCCGATATTAGCCGAGTTCCCGTCTCTGCAAAAGCATTGTGAAGTTCGCCACTGTGCGGAAATGGTTCACAATGAAGACAAACCCTCCCAAGTGATTCGCAACAAAAACACCAGTATGTATATGGCAATTGAAGCTGTTCGCAAGGGAGAAGCGCAGGCCGTTGTTTCGGCCGGCAACACCGGGGCTCTGATGGCAATTTCCAAAATAGTATTGCGCACCATTACCAAGATTCACCGTCCGGCGATTGTGAGTATCATGCCGCACCGCACGGGCAAATATGTTATGTTGGATTTAGGAGCCAATACCGAGTGTGATGCCATCAACCTGGCAGAATTTGCTCTGATGGGAGATATTTTGGCGCGTCATGCCTTGAATCTGGAAAAACCGCGTGTGGCATTGCTCAACATCGGTGCAGAAGAGATGAAAGGCAAAGAAGAGATTAAGCAAGCGGCCAAAATCATCAAACATTCGCATATGAATATAGATTTTATCGGCTATATTGAACCGCACGAGCTTCCCAACGGCATGGCAGATGTTGTTATTGCAGACGGTTTCACCGGCAACATTGCCTTAAAGTCGATTGAAGGCACGGCAAAGTTGGTTGTTCGTTTGATTAAAGATGCCGTCAAACACTCCATTCTAGCCAAATTTGGCATACCGTTTATGTTGGGTGTCATGCTCCGCATCAAGAAGACCATGGATCCGCGTTTGTATAACGGTGCCATGCTGGTTGGTTTGAACGGCCTAACGGTTAAGAGCCACGGCGGCACGGATGCTTTGGGCTTTTCGGTTGCGGTTGGCAATGCGGCAAATTTGGTTCGTCAAAATTTTGTCACCACCATAAAAGAAGAAATTGAAAAAGTAGATTTGGACGAATTATCACAGGAAGTATTTTATGACATGTATTAGATCTGAAATAATTGGCCACGGACATTATTTGCCGGCCAAAGAGTTAACCAATGATGATTTGGCAAAAATTGTTGATACCAATGATGAGTGGATTAGCACCCGCACGGGTATCAAGAGCAGACACGTTGCCGAAAAAGATGAATATACATCAGATTTGGCTGTCAAAGCTGCACAAATGGCAATTCAAACGGCCGGAATAAAAGCAGAAGAGATCGATGCGGTTGTTTTGGCAACCGTCACGCCGGATAATACCACTCCGGCAACCTCTGCCAAAATTGCCGCTCGTTTGGGAATGCGCGTCGGCGCGGCAGCCATGGATATTTCCGCCGCATGCTCAGGCTTTGTTTATGCCCTGACCATGGCAGATAATATGATTCGTTTGGGGCAAATGAAAACCGTTTTGGTTGTGAGTGCCGAAACCTTGTCCAAAATCACTGACTGGACCGACAGAAACACCTGTGTATTGTTTGGTGATGGTGCAGGGGCTGTCATCTTGCGTGCCAAAGAAGGCAAAGGCACATCGGAAGACACGGGAATCTTGGCCACCAAAATTTATGCTGACGGCTCACAATATGAGAGCTTGCTTTGCACCGGTGGTGTTTCCACCACGCAGACTGCCGGCTATATTTGGATGAACGGCAAAGAAGTTTTCAAATATGCCATCAACAGTTTAACGGAAGCCGCCGAAGAAGTGATGAAAATGGGTGGCGTAACGGCACAAGACATAGATTGGTTGGTTCCGCATCAAGCCAATGTGCGCATTATTTCCGGCGTGGGACAAAAATTGGGCTTGCCGGAAGAAAAGGTCATTGTCACGATTGATCACCAAGCCAATACCTCGGCAGCCACCATACCTTTGGCTTTGTCGGAAAAAATGACCGACGGCACTATCAAAAAAGGTGACTTGGTCGTTTTGAACGCCATGGGCGCAGGTTTCACCTGGGGCGGAGCCTTGGTTCGCATATAATATAAACATTTATGTTGGATAAGTCTGTTTTTTGGGCTTGCCAGAGAAACAAAATTAAGCTATTTGTTTGCAACAAAGATAAGTAAATATAGAGGATTAAAGAAAGATGAAAACAATTACCCGTGCAGATGTTGCTGAAACGATTTATGAAGAAATTGGTTTGTCCAGAAAAGATTCGAACGATATTTTGGATATGATATTAGATGAGATTGTCAATGAATTAAGCAACGGCAACGATGTAAAATTGTCTTCTTTCGGCACATTTTCTTTAAGAGACAAAAAAGCTCGTGCCGGACGCAACCCCAAAACCGGTGTTGAAGCCGTGATTACATCACGCCGCGTCATTTCTTTCAAGCCTTCTCAAACCATGAGAAAAATAATCAACGCCTAAGATTTGAGAGGGGGAACTCATGGCTGTCAACAAAAGTAAGGCAGCGTTTCGAACCATTGCCGAAGTTGCCGAAGAGTTAGGTGTGGCAACGCATGTTTTGCGTTTTTGGGAAACCAAGTTTCCGCAAATCAAGCCAATGAAGAGAAACGGCGGTCGACGGTATTATCGCCCGGATGATGTTGAAATTGTCAAAACCATCAAAGACTTTTTATATAACAAACGTTACACGATTGAAGGTGTGCAAAAAGTTTTTAAGGAAAAAGGCTTAAAAAACATTTTGGGAGAAGAGATTCAAAAAGACTTTTTTGAAGAGGTAATTCCCGATGTTAAGCTCGATTTGCAAAGCCGCGAGTTCATCACCAGCTTGATAGACGAGCTGAAAGAAATGAAACAAGGCCTGGAACAAACCTTAAACAAAATAGAGAAAGCTTCTTAACGAAGCTTTTTTTATGCAAGAGAACAGGAGAAAAATATGACTGATAAAGAATTTTTGCAAGCAGCTATTGATGAGAGCAAGTTATCGATTGAAAGTGGGAGTTCCCCTTTCGGAGCCGTGATTGTCAAAGATGGCAAGATTATTGCCAAAGCACATAATACGGTTGTGATAGACAATGACCCCACGGCTCATGCCGAGGTCAACTGCATCAGAAAAGCCTGCAAAGAGTTAGGAACTTTTGATTTGAGCAGCTGTGTGCTCTATACTTCATGTGAGCCATGCCCAATGTGTTTAAACTCAGCCAAATGGGCGAACATTGCCGAGGTTTATTATGCAGCCACGCGTGATGATGCTGATGCAATAGGTTTCAGAGACCGAGTGTTTTATGAAGAAGATACCATAAATTTGCATCATATTGATTTGAGGTCTGCGCGTGGTGTGATGGATGATTGGTACGCTGATACCAATAAAAGACCTTACTAAAAAAAGCAAAAGCTCTGATATAAAAATCAGAGCTTTTTTGTTGAACATTAAGAGTTTACTTCAACGAAGCATATTCAATTCTTTTACGGATTGTTTTCTTTTCAATCCAGCGATTGAATATATTTAGCTTTTCAACCGCTTTTGTCCTTTTGAAAAAATCTTTCCAATTAATTTGTTTTTGATGCTTGGAAAGATAAAGAATGTGCTTTTCCCATTGCCCGGGGCGGGTGTAATATGGGTAAACTTCCTCAAAAGGAGCATATTGCTCGACCAACTTTTCGGCAGTTTGAAACAGTCTATCGGCCATATTTTGATATTGTCCGAGAAGGTGACTACTTTTGAAAATGCCGTCTTGATAAGTATTTTCCATCAACCCGAAGAGGATTTTCAGGGCATGGTCTTTGGTCATATCAAATTGCAGGCACTGTTCAGATGCCTTCAGCAGAAAGTTGATACAACCCTCAGTCATCACATGTCCTTCATCCCATTTGGAGGAATAATCCCAATATTTTTTTGGCAGAGGTTCTGGCCAAGGCGTTGGATCATGCAAAACCGCCCCACAAGAGAGACGCTGCAAACCGATTTCAAATAAAATCGGAGCCAGAGTCTGATCTTTGCACGAAATCTCGACAGCATATTCTGCCATCAGATTCAAAAACATGTCATTGATACACCATCTTGAGCCTTTAGGTCCGGCCATTTGGGGCAAGACAACATTGTCCACAATTTCTTGCCAAGATTTTGAAGATAAGTTTTTCTCTCCCGTAATACGTTCAATGTAAGAAATAATCTTTTCCATATTTTAATAATTTTAAATGAGTAATAATTTTATTGAAAAGTAATATAGCATATTTTTTTTGATAGTCAATTTTTTTGTCTATAATTCGAGGCCGTTCAGCCAAAATGCCAATTTTTTGTCAAAAGAAAGAGCGGCATTAGCCGGGCTTGTCGAAGGCAAAACAAATTGTTGATATTTTTCCAAAAGCTGAGGATGAAATTTTTTAAAGATTTGAAAAGATTTTTGTCCGTTAAAAATCAGCCGGCAGATATGCGGATGCGTTTCAAGAAGTGTTTCAAAATCATTCGGAATCATGTTCTTGATATTGCTGTCCAAACTGCCGTTGCGCTCACAAAACTTAAGATTGTCCCACAACGCCAGTTGATGCGATAGGATGCAAGCTTTTTTCTCGGCAAAGTTTGAAAATTCAACACCATTATGATAAAGCTTGGCAATAATCTTCCAAAAGGCATTGCGCGGGTGCGCATAATATTCGCCCGCATTTAAAGATTTCACGCTCGGCATGGTGCCGATAATCAAAATTCGTGAATCTTCATCAATAATCGGCGGAAAGCACTCAATCATGAGGCAAATATTCCTTTTTGAAAAAGTAGCGTTTTTTGCCTTTGGTAAAATGCCCGCATTGAATGGCTTCAGTCGGGCAATGGTGCAAACAAGCTTGACACATGGCACAGTTGCCGTTCCACTCTGGGAAAGGGGCAAGCGTGATGTTTTTCATCGGGCAAACTTTGGCGCAAAGCCCGCATTGAATGCATTTGTCTTTTTCCACATAGAAAGATTTGTCTGAAGAAAAACGGCGGAACAGCGGGGCAATTTTGCTCAAAATCGATAAGCCGCGTTTGATGGAAATCACGTTTTTTTCCGCTTCAACCGCGGCGGCAATTTCTTGCAAGCGGCTTTGAGCTTGGCGCAAGATTTTGCTGCGTTTGGCCTCCGAATCAATCTTCAAAAACGGTGCCAAAAGATAGTTATTGGGCATATTGACGGAAAAAGCGGCATTAAGCGTGAGCCCTTTGGAAGATAAGGCTTTTTTGAATACTTTGTCCACGCCGCCGGCTTGGGAATGGCAAGTGGCCACCATGTAGATATAATTATCGGTTTGAAGGTTAAGCCGCGCAATAAACTGATACATGCAGGCCGGTGCATCCCAGGCATAAATCGGAAAAACAAAGCCGATTTTTTCGCCTGCTGCAGGGGTATAATCCGATTTGGCAGCCATAATCGGGGTGGCGTGGTCGACAAGCTTATGTGCGAGTTCTTCGGCCACCCATTGCGAATTTCCCGTGCCGGAAAAATAAAAAATCATGGACTAGTCCTTTTGAGCCTTATATTGTGAAAATCCGCCGGCATAACTGAACACATTGTCAAAGCCGTTTTGGTTCAAAATACAAGAGGCCAGATAGCTGTTATAACCAATCATACAGTGCAGAAGCACGGGTTTGTCATGAGGTATTTCTTTCAAGCGCGATCTGAGTTGTGCCAGAGGAATATTCACGGCATTGGGCAGATGTCCGGCTTCGTGCATGGCAGGCGAGCGCACATCAACCACATACATATTTTGAAAATCGGCTCCAAAATAGGGCTTGAGACGATTCTCTTCCACATTTTGAATGGCCATGCCGATGAGGTTAATCGGGTCTTTGGCGGAAGAATAGGGCGGGGCATAGCAAAGCTCGGCATCACGCAAATCTTTGTAAGTGCCGTTCAAGCGCATGATGGTAGCGATAATGTCGATTCTCTTATCCACGCCCTCGGCACCGATAGCCTGGGCACCGAGAATTTTCCCTTCCGCATTATAAATGACCTTCAAAGCCAGAGGTTTGGCATTGGGATAATATCCGGCATGAGATTTGCCCCAAATGAGCATTTTTTTGTAAGGGATATTTTTCTTAATGAGCTGTCTTTCATTATTGCCGGTAAATGCGGCGGTAAGACCGAAAACCTGAACCACGCCGGAACCTTGAGAGCCGGTATAAGGATAAGGTTTGCCGAAAATGTGGTCGGCAATCAAACGACCTTGACGGTTGGCAGGACCGGCAAGGGCAATGGTCGTTTCTGCCCCGCCGATAAAATCTTTAACCGCCACATTATCGCCGCAGGCATAAATATCGGCAAAATTGGTTTGCATAAACTCGTTGGTGCGGATAGCGCCTGTGGGAAGTGTTTCAATGCCTGCGGCACTGACGATTTTTGTTTCCGGTCGCACGCCGAGAGCCAAGATGAGCATATCTGACTCAATTTTGTCATTGGAAGAAAGAATGAGTTTCCCTTTTTTGATGTTGAGAATATTGGTATTAAGGTAGAGATTGATGCCTTTGTTTTTGAGCTCTTTATGAATGAGGTTGACCATGTCGGCATCAAGTGGAGCCAAAACTTGTGGTGCAAGCTCAATCAGATTGACGTTTAAGCCGGCCTTGATGAGATTTTCGGCCATTTCCACACCGATAAAACCGCCGCCGATAACGCTGGCAGTTTTGGGGTGATGTTCATTAATATAAGCTTTAACGGCATCGGCATCGGCAAGGTGTCGAATGGTAAAATGCGGCATATTATCCAAACCGTCAAGCGGTGGAACAAAAGGTTTGCTGCCTGTGGCAATAACCAGCTTATCAAAAGCAATTTCTTCGCCGTTGAGTGTTGTCACGCTTTTAGATTCGGGATCAATTTTGACCACTTCACTATTGAGGCAAACCTTGATATTGAAATTTTTTTCAAAAAGAGCAGGGGAAGAAACCATCAGCTCATCGCGGTCGGCAATCACGTTTCCGCAGTAGTAGGGCAAGCCGCAGTTGGCAATGGAAATCTCGTTTGTTTTTTCCAAGATTACAATTTCAGCCTGTTCGTTCAAGCGTCTCAAGCGTGAGGCACAACTGGCACCGCCGGCGCCACCGCCGATAATCACAACTTTCATTTTCTTCTCCTTATGTTCATTTATTTGAGTTTAAGCGTAAACAAAAAAAGAAGATTGGTCAATACAACTCAAAGTCTATGCAAAAAAATATTTAGTCTTCAAAAAGCTTGTTTTTTTCTTTGAGCAATTCGGGGTGGCGATCAAAAACATTAAGATCGCCGTGTTTGGCGGCATCTTCATAATATTTAATTTTGAAGTTGATTTTTGCCAAATGTTTTTCCCATTTGGCTTTTTGTTCTTCCACGTGCTTTTTTTGCTCAATAAACATATTCAGGCGTTGCGGAATGGTGGAATCTCCCTCCATGCACCAGTCAATATATTGCTTGATTTGTTTCAAGGGCAGGCCGGTGCCTTTGAGGCATTCAATGATTTTTAGCCATTCAATGTCGGATTCGGTAAATGCGCGCAGGCCGGAAGAAGTTTTTTTAACAAAAGGGAGCAAACCTTCTTTGTCATAAAAACGCAAGGTATGTGCGGTCAATCCGACCATTTTGGCCGCTTCGCCGATAGAGTAACTCATTTTTAATCTCCTTAAAGTTATCCTCAAGGTAAATAAAAATAAAATAAATGTCAAGAAAATGCTTGACTTAGAGTTAACTCTAAAGATTAAGCTATCGGCAGAAAGATTCGTTAACCTCAATTAAAAAAGGAGAAAACAAAATGAGTTTTGATTTTTATCTACCCACTCACATTCTGTTTGGCGCCGGAGAATTGAACAATCTGCACAAGCAAAACCTGGGCGGTAAAAAAGCTTTGCTAGTCATCTCAAACGGTAAGTCAGCCAAAGCCAACGGCTATTTGGACAGAGTGGAAGAGCAGTTGCAAAAAGCAGGTGTGGAATTTGTTTTGTTTAATGAGGTTGAGCCCAATCCGCTGAAATCCACCGTGATGAGAGGCGCCGAGGTTGCCAGAAAAAATAAATGCGACGTCGTGGTCGCTTTGGGTGGCGGAAGTGTAATGGATGCATCCAAAGCCATTGCCGCCATGGCCGTCAACGAGGGCGATTTGTGGGATTATATATATTTTGGTAAAGGCAAAAAGAAAGAGCTTAAAAATAAACCTTTGCCGCTGGTTGCCATCACCACCACCGCCGGCACCGGTTCGGAAGCAGACGCCGGTGCAGTCATCACCAATCCCGAAACCAACGAAAAAACCGCATTTTTCACCCCATATTCTTTCCCGATTGTCTCTGTTGTTGACCCGGAGTTGATGACCACCGTTCCGCCGCACATGACCGCTTATCAAGGTTTTGATGCCTTGTTTCATAGTGTGGAAGGTTATATTTCAAACAAAGCTAATCTGATGAGCGATATGTTGGCCTTAAGCGTGATTGAGCACGTTGGCCGCAACTTGGCTGAAACCGTTAAAAACGGCAAGAACATTGAAGCCAGAGAGAAAGTTGCTTTCGGCAACACCATGTCAGGTTTTGTGATGACGGTCGGCACTTGCACCAGTGAACACTCTCTGGAGCATGCTTTGTCGGCATATCATCAAGAATTGCCGCATGGCGCAGGTCTGATTATGATTAGTAAGGCTTATTACACCCACTTCATCAACCAACACGTTTGCGATGACAGATTCATCAGAATGGCCAAAGCTTTGGGTATGGAAGATGCCAAAGAGCCGATGGATTTTGTTAAAGCTTTGGTTAAGTTACAAGAAGATTGCGGCGTGGCTGATTTGAAAATGTCGGATTATGGCATTAAGCCCGAAGAATTTCCGGCCATGGCAGAAAATGCTTTAGATTGCATGAACTTCTTGTTTGTAAATGACCGCAAAGCCTTAAGCAAGGAAGATTGCATCGCCATTTATCAGGCTTCTTATAAATAAGGAGATAAAATATGAAAAAACTTTTGGCATTGGCAGGCTTGAGCTTGCTGATATTTAACTCTGTTGCAAAGGCACAAGAAATGAAGAAAAGCGAAATTGATACTATTTTTAATCAAGGTGAACCAAATCCATATTCCAAATTTTTCACCGGGCAGACTTATCTCAATATGTTGAGCGTGAAGGATGATATCTGGAACGCCCCTGTTGGCAACGTAACTTTTGAGCCGGGCGCCAGAACCAACTGGCACAAACACAGCGGCGGCCAAATCTTGCTTGTCACGGGCGGCGAGGGTAGATATCAGGAACGCGGCAAAGAGATTCAAATTTTGCATAAAGGCGATGTTGTTCGCATTCCGCCCGAGGTGGAGCATTGGCATGGCGCCGCGCCCGACAGTTGGTTTGTTCACATTTCCATCGAGAGCAACGGCGCAGATAACAAATCTACCTGGTTGGAGCCTGTGAGCGATGCCGAGTATAAATAAAAAAATCGGCTTAGCGGCGGTGGTCATCATCGCCGCGGCCGCAGGTTATTGCATGAGAGGAAACACAATGACGGATATGAATAAAACCGACCCGGAGTTTGCTGCACTTTGGCAAAACTTTGTAAAAAACGATGTCGAACCGCATGGCAAGCTGGATAAAAATATGCGCACGGCAGTAAAAATGGCAGCCCATATCGGCGCCGGCGGTAAAGAAAATTATCGCAATGTGATAAGAGAAGCTTTGGCGCAAGGCGTTGACCCGATTGTGATAAAAGAAACTTTGTATCAAACCGTGCCTTATGCAGGCTTTGCCAAAGTATATGACTTTGTGCTGATAACCAACGAAGAACTGCAAAAGGCTGGTGTGAAATTACCGTTAGAAGGACAATCAAACACCACGGTGGAAACAAGGTTGCAAAAAGGCTTGGATACGCAAAGAGACATTTTCGGTAAAGCAAATATTGATTCCATGCGGGCTAATGCGCCGGAAGAACTGAAACATATTCAAGATTATCTTTCAGCTAACTGCTTTGGCGATTATTACACCAGAAGCGGTCTTGATATCAAACAACGTGAATTGATTACTTTTAGCACTTTGGTTGCCATGGGTGGCGTGGAACCGCAAGCCAAAGCTCATGCCGGTGCCAACAAAAGCGTGGGTAATGACAAACAAATGTTGCTTGATTCCGTTACCGAGATGTTGCCATATATCGGTTATCCGCGAAGCTTGAATGCTATTACGATAATCAATGAAATATATAAAGGAGAATAAGATGAAACTGATGGGACTGTTAGCTATGATTGGAACCCTGTTTACCGCCGGCAATGTTTCGGCGCAAGTCATCAAACCGCAAGATAAGGTCTTGGTGGCTTATTATTCCAAAACCGGAAACACACAAGAAATTGCCGAAAAAATTAAGGAAAATTTGTCGGCAGATATTTTGGTAATAGAGCCGGTAAAGGCTTATCCTGAGGATTATCGCCAAACCACCGAACAAGCCAAAAAAGAAGTGCAGGAGAAAATGACACCTGCCATTAAAAATGCCAAGGTTGATTTGAGCCAATATGATGTCATTTTTGTCGGCTCGCCTTGCTGGTGGGGAACCATTGCCTCTCCGGTGCGCACTTTTCTGACCGCAAATGACTTTAAGGGCAAGACGGTTGTCCCGTTTATGACCCATGGCGGCAGTGGTTTAGGGCATAGTGTTTCGGATATCAAGAGCATCATTCCTGAAGCAAATGTAACAGGGGCTGAGGCCTTTCGCGGCAGTTTTGCCTCCATGGCAGGAAGTAGTGTTAAAGAATGGTTGGAAGGATTGAAAAATGAGTAAAAATATATTAGTGATTTCGGCAAGCTACCGCAAAGGCGGCAATTCAGATACTTTGGCTGATGAATTTATCAAAGGCGCGACAGAGGCTGGAAACAAGGTCGAAAAAATCTTTTTAAGAGATAAAAAAATCAATTTCTGCTTGGGGTGCGGTGTTTGTAACGATACCCACAAATGCGTGCAAAAAGACGATATGGCCGAAATCAATGATAAAATGGTTGCCGCCGATGTCATTGTCTTTGCCACCCCGGTTTATTTTTATGCCATGAACGGCCAAATGAAAACTTTTATCGATAGATGTGTGCCAAGATACACCGAAATGAGCAATAAGGATGTGTATTACATCATCACAGCGGCAGACAGCAGAAAATCTGCGGTTCAAAAAGTGATTGAAAGTCTGCGCGGCTTCACGCTTGATTGTTTGGATAACGCCAAAGAAAAAGGCATTATTTATGGCCTGGGCGCATGGAAGGTTGGTGAAATTAAAAGCAAACGGCGATGATTGAGGCCTATGAAATGGGCAAAAACGCTTAAAATAAAGGAGGCAAGATGAAAATGATTTTGGGAATTATCATCGGCTTGGTCGTTGTGGCGGCTTTGTCTTGGAAAATATATTCTTGTTGCACTTGGGATAAAACTTTTGCCAAAAGCAATAAGGTTGAGGTTAAAAAAGTCAGTTTTCATAACCGCTATGGTGTTAAATTGGTCGGTGATTTATATCTGCCGAAAAATTTGGGCAAAGAGAAAGTGGCGGCCATTGCCGTATCCGGCCCGTTTGGTGCCGTCAAAGAGCAAGCCTCGGGCTTATATGCCATGACCATGGCGGAAAGAGGTTTCATCGCGCTGGCCTTTGATCCGTCATACACAGGAGAAAGCGGCGGAAATGTCAGAAACGTGGCCTCGCCGGATATTAATACTGAAGATTTCAGTGCTGCGGTTGATTATCTGAGCACCTTGCCGGAAGTTGATGCAAACAAAATCGGCATTATCGGCATTTGCGGCTTTGGCGGTTTTGCCTTGAACGCGGCGGCTATGGACCCGAGAATCAAAGCCACGGTTACTTCCACCATGTATGACATGACCCGCGTCAGTGCTAAGGGTTATTTTGATGCGATGGATGCCAAAGCCCGTTATGAGCTGAAAGAGCAGTTGAACGCCCAACGTACGCAAGATTATAAAAACGGCACTTATGCCAAAGCACCGGGCTTGCCGGAAAAATTGAGCGGCAATGAACCGCAATTTGTGCAAGACTATTATGGTTATTACAAAACCAAACGCGGTTTCCACAAACGCTCAATCAATTCTAACGGCAACTGGAATATGACATCTACTTTATCATTGATGAATATGCCGATATTAAGCTATGCCGACGAGATTAAAAACCCGGTGCTGATGTTGCATGGCGAAAAAGCACATAGCCGTTATTTTAGTGAAGATGCGTTCAAAAAACTTCAGGGCAAGAATAAAGAGCTGATGATTATCAAAGGTGCCAACCATGTTGATTTGTATGACAATATGGAAAAAATCCCCTTTGATAAAATTGAAAGCTTTTTCAAGCAAAATCTGCAATAAGAAAGAAAACTACCGGCTAGGCCGGTAGTTCCGAAGAGCTTACAGCTTTACACATAAAAAACTCCTTTGCTACAGTAAG
>CALXWB010000011.1 GCA_944392225.1 uncultured Alphaproteobacteria bacterium
TATCAATTATTGTCTAGAGCTATAACATAAAAGTTTTTAAAAATCCAGCATTTTTTTCTTCATTCGGTATAAAATTCGCAGCAACCGTCAGCATAAAATGTTGCGTTAACAACCTGCATAGCATATTTTTTCTCATAACCGTCCACGGCACAAGGGAAAGCAAGTTCCGCACCTTTTTTATCAAGCAATGTCACATCCACGGCCGAGGCATGACAATGTTGAGAAAGTTCGGCACTATCTGCAAAAAAACCATGCATCGGGATTATCTTTTTCATCAACTCAAAAGCAAGTATCGGACGATAAGCATCGCAAATTTTCAGCTTGAGCCCTTTTTCTTGCAAAAAAGGACGCAGTTTTTGTAAACATTGTTCCAAATCCGGCTGCACAAAACATCTGTTTCCCATGCCGACCGCGGAATAAACATCCGTCAGCATCATATTTTCCGGTTTGGCATACATCATATCCACCACAAAATCTTCATCAGATTTAATTTCAAGCAGATTGACTTTTTTCATATTTTTTCCTTAAAAACAAAAAGCACCCTGATTTCTCAAGGGTGCTTTTTTTCAAACGAACTTCTTCAAACCTTATTCGGCAGAAGCGCTAAAAGCTTTAGCTTGTTTAGCAGCATCGTCATCGGTTCTTGCCACGTTAACCAAAATGGTTTGGCTAACTTCGGGGTGCAAGTTGAGTCTAACTTCATAAACACCCAAATCTTTAATGGCATTTTCCAAATAAACTTGCTTACGTTCAACAGCAAAACCTTTTTCTTTAATTGCAGCGGCAATGTCACGAATGGTAACAGAACCATACAATTGTCCGGTTTCTGCGGCTTGACGAATCAAAACAGCGCTGAAACCTTTCAAAGATTCAGCCAATTTTGTAGCTTCATCAAACAAAGCTTTGTTGTGAGCTTCCAACTCGGCTTTTTGTTTTTCATAGTAAGCAACATTGGCTTCGGTTGCGCGCAAAGCTTTGTTTTGTGGCAAGAGGTAGTTACGGGCATAACCGTTTTTAACGGTCACTTTATCACCCATTTTGCCCAATTTTTCAACATGTTCCAAAAGAATTACTTCCATTTCATTTCTCCTTATTAATCAGCAACAAACGGAAGCAAAGCAATGTAACGAGCACGTTTAATGGCCTTAGCCAACTCTCTTTGCTTTTTGGCAGAAACAGATGTGATACGGCTAGGGATGATTTTGCCTTTCTCAGAAATATAACGAGAAAGCATTTTCACATCTTTGTAGTCGATTTGCAAGGCGTCTTCACCAGAAAACGGGCATGCTTTTTTTCTTCTAAAGAATACTTGTTTAGCCATGATAGAACTCCTATTCTTCGCTTGCATCAGAGTTGTTGGCGTCAGCTTTGCTCAACTCATCAACTTTAATGGTCATATAACGAATGATATCTTCGTTGAATCTCATTTGTCTTTCATATTCGGCAACGGCGGCGGCCGGAGCAGAAATATTCAAAACAACATAATAACCTTTGCGGTTTTTCTTAACACGGTAAGCAAGATTTTTCAAACCCCAGTTATCAACTCTGACAACTTCACCACCGTTGTTGGCAATCACGTTGCTCAAATCAGAAACAATGGTGTTCACTTGAGATTGACCGAGGTCTTGACGTGCGATGAGCACGCTCTCATAAAATGACATTATATTAATCTCCTTATGGATTCTCAACAAATGGCCGCAAACTTTTGCATTTTCGGCCGGTTAAATGTATAGCCGACAACTTCCTGCCGGCAAGGGACGGAGGTCAATATATTACAAAACTTTAATTTTGCAAGCATTTTTTTGCACAAAAGCCTTTGTTTTGATATAAAATTTATACATTCTTAATAAATTTTGGATTAAACTGAGCGCAACTAGAAAAATTTGATGGTAGAAAGTCATGAAAAACATTACCAAAACATTCAGCCTTTTATTGTTTTTTTGCCTAGGGGCCTGTTCCTGGCAAGAAACCACGGAGTTGCTCACCTTTCAAAAAAAGCCGGCATATGGCAACGAGCAAACATACATTACCCTACAACAACCGATGAACCGTGTTGTGGTCACCTGCTACAATTCGCCCGATTTTTCGGCCGAGCGCTGTGCCAGAACATTTGAGGCCAAAGGCTATGTGCGTTTAAGAGACATTCCTTACCGCACCGCAAATTATGACTTTTTGCAAACCGACACTTATCCCACGCGTCGCTGGCGTGAAGGTGAATTAACGCCGCGGTGGTAACCATGCTCTCTCGAATAAACACCATAGCTTTCAACGGATTAGAGATTTTAGATGTTGACCTGCAGATCCAAATTTCTGCGGGTCTTCCTGCATTTACCATTGTTGGTTTGCCGGACAAAGCCGTGGCCGAAAGCCGGGAGCGAGTTCGCGCCGCGCTCAATTCTTTGGGTTTGAGTTTACCGGCCAAAAGGATAACCGTTAACCTGGCCCCGGCTGACTTGTTGAAAGAAGGTTCGCATTTTGATTTGCCCATTGCATTGGGCTTGCTTGTCAATATGGGCGTTGTTCCGGCAGAAGAAGTCAACCGTTACGTGGTTTTGGGCGAGCTGGGCTTAGATGGAAGCATCATTTCCGTCAACGGTGTTTTGCCTGTTGCCATAAAGGCCAACCAAAAGAATATGGGGCTGATTTGTCCCTCTGCCCAAGGTGGAGAAGCCGCCTGGTCGGGTTTGAAAGATATTGTTGCGCCGCAAAATTTGCTGCAGCTGATTAATCATTTCAAAGGCACGCAGCTCATTCCAATGCCCATGCCGGAAAAAGCCGAGCAAAAAATTTCTCTTCTTGATTTGAAAGATGTCAAAGGTCAGGAAAGCGCCAAAAAAGCCTTGGAAGTTGCCGCCGCCGGCAAACATAATATGCTGATGATTGGTCCTCCGGGATCAGGAAAATCCATGTTAGCACAAAGGTTAATCACCATTTTGCCGCCTTTAACGGCAAAAGAAGCCTTGGAAACCAGCATGATTCACTCTGTTGCCGGAGCCTTAAAAGACGGCAAAATCTCTTTTGAGCGCCCCTTCCGCGATCCGCATCATTCGGCTTCCACGCCGGCCTTGGTCGGCGGCGGCAGAAAGGCCACGCCGGGAGAAATTTCTTTGGCGCATAACGGGGTTTTATTTCTAGATGAGTTGCCTGAGTTCAACCGCGCCACGTTAGAGGCTTTAAGACAACCTCTTGAAAACGGTTCGATCACCATCTCACGGGTCAATGCACATACGGTATATCCGGCAAAATTTCAACTGGTGGCAGCCATGAACCCCTGCCGTTGCGGACATTTAGGCAACCACGAGCTTGAATGTGCGCGTGCGCCTCTTTGTGCGGAAGAATATCAAAACAAAATCTCAGGTCCTTTGCTGGACAGAATAGATATCACGATTGACGTTCCGGCGGTCAACCCGTGGGATTTGGCCAATGCCAAAGAAGGAGAAAGCTCGGCGGAAGTGTTAAAACGCGTCATGGCCGCCAGGAAGATTCAAAAACAACGTTTTGAAAGTTTCGGCATTCACGATATGCAAACCAACTCCGAGCTCAAAGGCGAGCTTTTGGAGCAAATTTGCACCCTGGAAGACGATGCCAAACAACTTTTAATCACCTTTGCCGAAAAAAATCATCTCTCGGCAAGGGCTTATCACCGCACTTTGCGGTTAGCAAGAACAATTGCGGACTTGCAAAATAGCGAAAAAATATTTAAGATGCATATAGCCGAGGCATTATCTTATAGAAGAATAAGGCCTTTGAAACGAAATTGATTGGAGTATTTAACAATGAAACTATCTCGGTTGGTAAAATTAGCTTTAATCCCGACAGCGCTCATTTCCTGCTCGGATTTGAAAAGCCCTGAGCTCATTCCCTGCATGTGTGACGGCCAGGAAAAAACACTTGGCTTGTTTGAGTGTATGTGTGAGCCTGGGAAAAGCAAACCGGTCAAAAAGGTAAGAAAACAGGCCTACATTCAAAACGAGCCGCAAATAGACCCCACCCAAGACCAGCTCAATGCTTATGCTTATTTGCACCAATCTCGCGACCAATATGCTCCCGTCAAGCTGGAATATGTTGATTTTCGCATTCCCAAAGGCCAGCAATATGAACAATACACCAACAAGCTCGGCAATTATCGTTTCAGAATTTTTGGCTGCCGTCGTTTTGACAAAGAGGTTTTCTTAAACCAAGGCCGCGCCATGCAAAAAGATATGAAGTTCTTTGATATCTTTTATGAAACCATGAATGACTATTACCCGGTTGTGGTTGAAAAGAACAATCCTTATTATATGTATTCGGACAAAGCGCAAGCCGAATATATCCTCACGGCAGAGATTAATGACTATTTCATGAACGTTTGCGATGAGTTTGACTGGAACAATGTCAAGAAAAAAGATTTGCGCACCGGCACTTCGGAGATGACCGTCACCTGGCGTTTGATGGACTTGACCAAGAGCAAGGTTTATTGCAAAGGCACCACCACCGGCTATGGTGAAATGAAAGACGGCGAATATAAAGGCGAGGTTTTGCTTGTGGAGCGTGCTTTTGCCGATGCTTTGAGCAAGTTGCCGCAAGTTGAATGCTACAACACCGAGCTTTCCAAACGTGTCAAACCAGAGGTTTTGCAAGCTCAATTGGCTCAAATTGCCGAACAGGAAAAGAGCAAACAAAACTTCAAAAACCAATATGCTGAAGAGCTGCACGGTATCAATGCTTTGCAGAGCTGCGGTTCCAAAGACCTCAAACCGCAAGATTTACTCCCGTTGGAAGCTTCTGAAAACCAAACCAAAGTTCGTTATGCGGAAGAAGACGGCGATGTTTTTGCCGCCGGACAAAGTGTGGAAGGCTATGTTAACGATGATGGCAACTTTGTTGTTTTGAGCGGTGAAGTTAAAGACAAAGAAAAAGCTTTGCAAAACAACCCGTTGATGAGCGGTTATATTGATGAAAACGAGCAAGTCACCATTTCTTCCGGCTATTATGAAGGCAGCAGAAAACCTCTTGAGATTGCAGGTATTATAGAAACAGACGGCAGTTTTGTTTCCAAAGCCGTGATTGAAGAAAGAAGCGGTGGCTCATCTAAGTTTTCAGACGGCAGTGTTTCAGGCCTTCAGGAGCTGCGTTTGAATGACAATTGCAGTGAAGTCACCTTAGGTCAAGACGGTTGCACCAGCATTTCTGTGACCAAGAACAACATCACCTACACCGATGATTATTGGATTGATGTCCCGGTTGATGAAAGTGCCGGTATAATTGAGAGACAAAACCGTGCCGCAGCTGAAAATATGTATGCCGAAGGCAAGAGCAACTTCTGTATCCAGAGTGTTAAACCTTATGAGAATTTATCTCCGCAAAACATGTATCGTTTGCGTGCCTCGGTTGTCAGTGTTGAAAACCCGAGCGGCAGAAAAGGAGCCGGTTTGATAATCTCTGATCAGCTCATTTTAACCTCGGCAGATTTGCTGGATAAGAGCAAGAACAAATTTGACATTAGAACCATCAACGGCATGACCTACACGGGTTCAGCTTTCAGAGTAAATCCAAACAAAAACGTGGCTTTGATTTTGCTTGACGAAAAAACCAAATTCAACCCGCTGCCATTGCGTTTGGCCTTGCCGGAAGTTGGCAAAGAGATGTTCATGACCTTAGGCCTACTTGACTTTAATGAAGGCGAAAACTATTTAGAAACAGAGGGAGAGGTAATAGGTTATCGCTACTCTGAAGACAAAGGTGCCGAAATCATTGTCAACACCTATGTTCAGACCCAAACCTTGGGAAGCTCCTTGATTGATAAGAACGGCAATGTCACGGGCTTGTCACATTCAGGAATTCGCACACAAGAAGGCGGCGACCTGTTCATCCCGATTGAAACAGCTTTGAAGAGCGTCGGTCTTGAGATTTGCGGCGTCAAGTTCACCAACAAACGCCCCTTGGCTTTGAAAGCGGTTGAAAAGCCCATTTCCACAGCCATTGACAATTCCAAAGGCAGCAAGGCGCCCAAAGCCATGGATGCAAAGGAAAGAAAATAGGTTTATGACAACAATATTATGTATCAGAAAAGGCTCAGAAGTGGTCATGGCCGGCGATGGTCAAGCCACTTTGGGCGAAGCTGTGGTGTTCAAATCAAAATCGGTTAAAGTCAGACGCATCGGCAATGGCAATATTATTGCCGGGTTTGCCGGCGCCGCCGCTGACGGTATTACCCTGATTGAAAGACTTGAAGCCAAGCTCGAAAAACACGCCAATCAGTTGAAGCGTGCCGCAGTTGAGCTGGCCAAAGATTGGCGTATGGATAAATATTTGCGCCAGTTACAAGCTTATATGATTGTGGCTGACAAAGATGTTTCTTTGGTGTTAAACGGCACCGGCGAGGTGATGGAACCTGATGACGGCATAATAGGCATCGGCTCCGGCGGAAACTATGCCATGGCCGCGGCCAAAGCCCTGTATGATATTGAGGGCTTGAGCCTGGAAGATATTGCAAAAAAAGCCATGAAAATTGCCGGCGATATTGATATTTACACCAACCACAATGTAACCATAGAGAAAGTTTAAGATAAAATGGCAATGTATAGTCCGCGTGAAATTGTTTCCGAATTGGATAGATATATTATTGGCCAAGAAGAGGCAAAAAAAGCGGTTGCCGTCGCTTTGCGCAACCGCTGGAGAAGAATGCAGGTTGACCCGCATTTAAGAGATGAGATTGTTCCCAAAAACATTTTGATGGTCGGCCCGACAGGTGTTGGTAAAACCGAAATTTCCAGACGTTTGGCCAAGCTGGCCAAAGCACCGTTTGTCAAGGTTGAGGCCACCAAGTTCACCGAAATCGGCTATGTCGGCAGAGATGTGGAGAGCATCATCCGCGATTTGGTGGAAATTGCCATCAACAACACCAGAAAAGAGATGCGCAAGTCCGTCACCGCCAAAGCCGAGTTAGCAGCTGAAGACCGAGTGTTGGAAGCCTTGGTCGGATTAAATGCCAGCGATGATACCAAACAAAAGTTCAGAAAGCTTTTGCGAGAAAATCAGTTGAACGATAGGGAGATTGAAATCAGCGTTCAAGACAATTCCAATGCCTCCATGCCCACGATTGACATTCCCGGCATGCCCGGCGCGCAAATGGGTATGATTAGCTTGGGCGATTTGTTAGGCGGCACCGGCGTCAAATATAAAACCAAAAAGATGAAAGTCGGCGAGGCTTATGATGTTTTGATAGCTGAAGAAAGTGATAAGCTCTTGGATAACGACCAAATCACCAAAGCCGCAATTGACGCTGTGGAAAATGACGGTATTGTCTTTATTGATGAGATTGATAAGATTACCGGCAAATCAGAAAATACGAGAGGCGATGTTTCAAGAGAAGGTGTGCAAAGAGATTTGCTGCCATTAATTGAAGGCACCACTGTTTCCACCAAATACGGCATGGTTAAAACCGACCACATTTTGTTCATCTGCTCGGGCGCTTTTCATCTGGCAAAACCGTCTGATTTGTTGCCGGAATTGCAAGGAAGATTGCCGATTCGCGTTGAGTTAAAGGCTTTAACCAAAGAAGACTTTGTCCGCATTTTGACCGAGCCGGAAGCAAACCTTATCGAGCAATATACCGCCCTGCTCAAGACCGAAAATTTTGACCTTGAGTTTGAAAAAGAGGCAATTGAAAAAATTGCCGATATCGCGGTTGAGATTAATGAGAATGTGGAAAACATCGGTGCCCGCCGCTTGCACACGGTGATGGAGATTTTGCTGGAAGACATCAGCTTCACCGCCTCCGACCACAGCGGCCAAAAAGAGGTGATTACGGCAGATTTTGTTGAACAAAAGCTGCAAAAATTCACCCAAGCCACCGACTTGTCCAAATTCATTTTGTAATGAAATCAAAAGATATGAATGCCGAAACTTTACCCGATTCAAGCCGCAAGGACAATTCCGTAAAGTTCGGCATTTATATTCATTGGCCTTTTTGCTTAAGCAAATGCCCTTATTGCGACTTTTTCAGCCAGATAAAGAAAGATGTTGAGCAAGAAACAATCATCAAAGAATATTTGGAAGATTTAGATTTTTATGCCGAAAAAACCGGTGATAGGGTTGTGGAAAGCATCTTTTTTGGCGGCGGCACTCCGTCTTTGATTAAACCAAATTTAATTGAAAAACTCATCAATCACATTCATCAAAAATGGAAGTGCAAGAAAGATATTGAAATTTCTTTGGAAGCAAATCCCAATTCGGATAGAAAAAATCTGTTTTCTGATTTAAGACAAGCCGGAATTAACCGCTTATCTTTGGGTGTGCAGGCCTTAAATGATAAAGATTTAAAATTTTTAGGTCGGACACATAATTTAGCGCAAGCCTATACGGCCATCGATGAGGTTTTGCAAAACTTTGACAATCACTCTATGGATTTGATTTATGCCCGCCCCAAACAAACTTTAAGCGCTTGGCAAGATGAGATTAAACAAGCTGTTCATTTTGGCTTCAAACACTTATCCATGTATCAACTGACCATTGAAGAAGGCACGGTTTTTTATAAAAAACAAGTGGAAGCCGCAGAGGAAGATGTTGCCCGTGAAATGTATTTGTTCACCAATCAATATTTGCAAGAAAACGGCTACCCGCAATATGAGGTTTCCAACTACGCTAAAAAGGGTTTTCATAGCCGCCACAACTTGTTATATTGGCAAGGCGATGATTATCTTGGCATTGGCAAATCGGCGCACGGCCGCCTAAAAATCGGCAATAAATTCTATGCTTTAACTCACCGCCGTCAAGAAGAGGAAATATCGGCAAGTGAGCGCGCTGAAGAATTGATAATTATGGGCTTGCGCTTAAACGAGGGGATAGATAAAGAAAAGTTTTATAATGTTTGCGGGATAAACTTGGCAGAGTTTATCAATCCAAAAAATTTAGCTGAGCTTAAATCTGAAAAACTGATAGAAGAAACGCAAACCCACCTCTTTGCCACCGATGAAGGCAGGTTAGTCTTAAACAAACTCATAGAAGATTTGTGCTCTTAGATAAATTTTAAGCAAAAATATCATTTGCATTTTTCCTTAAATTTTCTACAATAGCACTCGCAGGCTAGAGGTAGCTTGTGGTGCCTGAAAAACACCTCATATACAAATCCACTTATGGTGGAGTGCCCGATATAAGCCTATTTATAGGACGAATAAAGGTGTCTGTGTATATGCAGTTTTTCAGCTCCACCGCCTTGAGTTTTTCAACTCTTGGCGGTTTATTTTTCAAACTGTAATGTAACAGAGAAAAGGAGTTGAATAAAATGCTGGATAAAAAACAAGCAAAAGCAAACTTGCGGCAAACACGCCTCAATCTGGCCGAACAAATCATATCTTTACGGCGCGCCAATCATATGCGCGTGGTCGATTTGTCGGCTCAATCCGATGTGCCCTCAATTTATATTGAAAAACTGGAGCTTGGGTTAGCCGAACTCAACATCGGTTATCTAAACCAAATTGCCCGCACTTTTCATCAAAAAATCTCGATAGAATTAGAAAATGTTTAAGGCACAAAAAAACCTCTCATCTGAGAGGTTTTTCTGTTTAACTCAAAATTACATATGAGCGTTCAACCAGCTTGTGAGGGCATCTTTAGAGTTGAAACCAACTTTCATATCCACTTGTTTGCCGTCTTTGAACAAGAACATGGTCGGAATGCTGCGGATTCCAAATTCGGCAGCGGTATTTGGAGATTCGTCCACATTCATTTTGCAAATTTCCACCTTGCCGGCCATATCTTTAGAAACTTCTTCCAACACAGGAATCAGCTGACGGCACGGACCGCACCATTCTGCCCAAAAGTCAACCAAAACCAAACCCTTTGAGTTCAACACCTCATCTTTGAATTGACTATCATTAATAGCTTTCATTTTGTTTCCTTTCAAAAGTAATATTTAATGTTCTCAATATAACCCAATTTTTTTTATATTCAACTAACTTTCATCAAATTGGCCGTATCTGTCCATAAGATATATGTTTCAATTTTCTGCTTTGGATAAATCTTGGCCACCAGCTCTTGATAAGCCGCAAGTTGCTTCACATAAGCAGGCGGAATATCGGCAATTGTTTTGGCGGCCGGTCGATTCGTCTTAAAATCAATAATCATCACGCGGTCTTTTTCCACCACCAAACGGTCAATCTGCCCCGAGATAATTCTGTCTTTAACCTGCCCCATCACCGGAACTTCAGCCTTGGAATTTTCTCCAAACACGGCAGCAAAATCCGGATTTTTAAGAAGCGCGGAAACCTCTTCAATCACGCGGTTATGTTCACGCAAAGACAAATCAGGCGCATTCTTTTGCAAAAACTCATCAATCACCAAAGCCGTGTCGGCATTTTTAATTTCCGGCAAAAACTGCAAAAGTTTATGAATAATCGTCCCGCGGCGATATTTGCTTTGTCCGTTTTCTCCGAGCGGAGAAGCAAAAGCCTCATCATCCTCTTCTTCATCGAGTTTAGATGGTGTCAAAGGTTTGGCAAGCAAGCTTTCCGCCTCAGGAATAGTGTGAATCCACGCAAAATCAGGCGTGCGAACAACCGCTTTTTCTTTTTTCTCTTCATTTTCTTTATGAAACTCTTGCGCCACATTATATGCAACCACACCGTCATTTTGTTCAGTGCCGATTTTGGCAAAGCTCTGCTGACAAAGTGCATACCACGATTCTTCATTCGGCTCTTTGCTTTTGGTATAGCCGCAAATATATAATCTATCTTCGGCACGGGTTAAAGCCACATACAAAAGCCGGCGATATTCTTCGAGCGAAAGCTCTTTTTCTTCTTGCTTCAGGCGTTTGCAATTTTCTTCATAATTTTGCGCGGAAAACGGATAATACATCACATCATCATCAAGCAAAAGCCCTGCCTCGTTTTTAATACTTTTAACGCGCACCGTATCCGGCAAAATCACAATCGGAGCCTGCAAACCTTTGGAGCCATGCACGGTCATAATCCGCACCGCATCGGCATCGCTTTGCTCTTGCTCACGCTTGATTTCCACCTCGTCTTGCGCAATCCAGTTCACAAAATTTTGCAGGCTCGGAATATGCTCTTGCTCAAAATTCAAGGTCAGGTTAACAAACTCATCAATACCATCAATTGCTTCTTCACCAAGACGGGAAACAAACTTTTTGCGCCCTTGCATTTTATTTAAGATATAAGCATAAAGCTCAAACGGGCGCACATAATCTGCCATATTCAACAGAGTTTGCAGTTCGGAATAAGTTTCTCTATATGCCGGATTATCACCAAGCTTGCTCCAAAGAGAAGCCTGCCCGCGCTTATAACAAAGCTTAAACAAATCATCATCATCCAGCCCGAAAAGCGGCGATTTCAAAATCGTGGCCAAGGTTAAATCATCAGCCGGAAGCAATAAAAATTTAGCCACGGCCACCAAGTCTTGAATGGCAATTTGTTCCAGAAGTTTGATTTTATCCACGCCGGCAATATTCACATCGGCATTTTTGCACTCACGCACCAATTCTTCCACAAAGCTGTTGCGCCGTTGCACCAAAATCATAAAATCGGCAAAGCGCACCGGTCGGTCTTGTGAAACCAAAATCTCTTTGTTTGCAACCATTTCTTTGATTTTGAGCGCAATCATCTTAGCCAAACGAGAGCTGGTGGAAGAAGCTACCTTACGCTCAATCGGCGGCAGATAAACATCGGGGTTTTCATCTTCTTCCGCCTCCACCAAAGGCCAAATCTCCACCTTACCGCCATCCCCGATACGTGACGGCACATGGGTCATGTCTTGCTCAATCGGCACCACACCTTGTTTGGCTTGCGGCAGGGAGAATACCTGATTAACCGTATCCAAAATGGCGGCCGTGGAGCGGAAAGAAACATCCAAATTCACTTCTTCAAAGCTATTTGTCGGTGCCAATTTCTCGGCAAAATAACGGCGCATATTGTCAAATTCTTTAGGATCTGCCCCTTGGAAAGAATAAATAGATTGTTTGCGGTCACCCACGGCAAAAATCGTGCGCGTTTGGTTGGAGGAGCTGGCCCCGTCAAAAAAGTCTTCCGTTACAGCGCGGATAATTGCCCATTGGTCGGGAGATGTATCTTGTGCCTCATCAATCAGCACATTGTCAATACCGCCATCTAGCTTAAACAATACCCAATCGGCCACGCTTTTATCTTCCAACAACTCACGTGTGAGGACAATCAAATCCTCATAATCCATTTTGGAATGCAAGCGTTTGTAGGCATTATAACCGCCAATCAAATCTTCCGCCAAATACAAAACCGCTTTGGTGGTTTCAAACAAACCCACCGCCGCCAGTTTGTTGTTAAGCTCAATCACACTTTCAGCCAAGAAAAGCATTTTTTCTTCCGCTTCCGGATAGATTTTGAGCACATCTTTCGTGGCCAATTTGGCTCTGATTTTGCCGCTGGTTAAAAACACATTCTGAAAAGCATCATAATTTTCGGCAGTCAAACCTTTTTCCAAAATATCGGCAAAAACTGTGGCGTTTTTATTATCGGTCGCCTTACCGGCAAACAAAGCATTCATCAGCGCTTTGAGCTCGGCTTTATCCAGTTTTTCGGCATAGTCTGCAATCACGCTGTCTTTGCTGTCGGTTGGATTTATACCAAGCTTTTCTGCCGTGTGAGCAAGAAGCTCATCCACATTTTTATATTTATGGAGCAAGCGAGAGATTTTGTTTCGATTCGCCGCCAGATTATTCATAATTTTGGGGAATGTAAATTCACTCACATTTTGGGTGATAAAGGCCAAAGATTGTGAAGATTTGCTATTCGGGTTCAGCTCAATCTGGCGCAACAAATGCGCTTTCACTTCTTCCAAAGCTTCAGCCGCGGCACGGTCGTCCATCACCTCAAAATAAGGCGAAATTTTGGCTTCCAGCGGAAAGCGTTTCAAAATCTCTTGGCAAAAACTGTGAATGGTCTGAATCTTCATGCCACCGGGGGTATCAAGCAACACCGCAAACAACTTGCGTGCCGTGGCC
The DNA here is from genome assembly GCA_944392225.1 of uncultured Alphaproteobacteria bacterium. Taxonomy (GTDB): domain Bacteria; phylum Pseudomonadota; class Alphaproteobacteria; order RF32; family CAG-239; genus CAJLXD01. The sequence goes on from CALXWB010000011.1 coordinate 12,974, forward strand.
AAGAGCTTATCTCCGTCTTTGAGGCTCAACACATCTTGCCCCAAAAGGGCCGAAATTTCTTCTTGCAATTTTTCTTCTTTAGCCACAGCCCAACGGCTCAAACGTCCGGCAATACGCGTGCTCATCTCCACTGCCGCCGCTTTGGTATAGGTCAAACACAAAATTTTGGCAGGCGGCACGCCTTTGAGCAACAAGCGCAACACCCTGTCGGAAAGCACTTTGGTTTTGCCGGTTCCGGCGGAGGCTTCCACCCAAACCGATTTATCGGGGTTGGAGGCTTTGCGTTGCTTTTGTGTGGCCAACAAAGAGCGATTTTCCCTTTCTTTCTTAATATCCGTCATCAAAATCACTCCTCTGCATCACTCTCAACCACTGACCATTCTTTCACGCGTGCCAAATGCTCATAATCGGAATATTCCGGCACATTTTTTGGATTCGGTCGGCTCAAATAAGGTGTATCTTCAAAATCAAACAAATTAATCAGCTTGGCAATATTTTCCAAATTGCGGTTGAGGGTTGCTTCCATATCACCGCCAATCACCGTTTCTTTGCGCCCAAGCTGCCAATAGATGAGTTCAGCTATTGCCTTTTTATCAATACTCGCAAAACCACCGGCTTGCGCAATCAAACCTTCAATCGGCAACTGCGGTGCTTTACCTGTTTCCACTTCTTTTTTGGAGCGCGCTCTACCGGTTTTATAATCAATGATATTAATTTTGCCGTCTTTGGTTTCATCAACACGGTCAGCTTTCGCGGTTAAGACAAAATCTCCGGCCGGCGCATTCAAAACCAACTGCCCCTTAACTTCATTATGAACTCGTTTGATGTTGGCACGATATTCTTTTTCTTTTGCCACCACCCAAGCAACGGTTTTCACAAAATTCGGCCACCAAAAAGCGCGTGTTTCTTGCGCAATGCCATTTTCGGCAAAATATTTTTCACCCAGCGCCAAAAATTCCGCCTCCGCATTATCGGGAAAATCGCTCGGATGCAGATTGTTAAATTCTTCCAAAATGGCATGAATAATATTACCATAATCCGCCATGGATAAATCTTGCTCAATTTCTTCCAGCGGCTTAAGCTTTAAGATATATTTGGCAAAAATAGAATATGGATCACGCATCCACATTTCCACATTGCTGGCCGACATCTCACGCGGGCGGGCATAAACCGGCGGCTTGGGTGCCGGTGGCAAGATTTTGACATATTCTTGAGGCTTGTCCAAATCTTTGGCAATCAGGCGATAAATCACATCTTCCAAAGCTCCGGCTTCATAACCCAAAGCTTTTAACACCGTTTCCAAACGCAGCCACCAGCGTGAACGCACTTGCGGTGTGCCTTGCACTTTTTCGGCGCGGGTTAAATAAAGCTCCTCGCCGCCCATAAACTCGGCAAAGTCTTTAGCCATAATACCAATGGCTTTCTCTGGAAGAGGAAAACCAAATTCTTTTTTCATCGGGCGTGACATCCAAGGGTCGGAAGTGGCGGTTTTGGGCCAAATACCTTCGTTCACTTCACCCAAAATCGTCACATCATATTTCACCAAACGTGCCTCAATCGGACCTAAAATCTTCAATCTCGGGTGTGTACCAAACTTTGGTCGCACGGTCACACTGCTCATCAAGGCTTCAATCAGGCTCAAATATTCTTGTGCCTCAATCTCGCCCAAAACTTCGGCTTTCTCGAGCAAGTCGGCAAAGAAATGCGCCGCGGCCTCTCCGGCATCACCTTTCCACAAATTAAGCGCACCGGCTTTTGCATCTGTGGCCGCCAAAGCTTCCGCCACTTGCAAATGAGCTTGAATAAGCGCTTTCAAATCAGCAGATTGTGCCAGATAGAGCTTATAAAGCGGGGCCAAAACAGCCTTCATATTTTGCTCAAAGGCTTGCAAGGTTTCATCTTCTTGTTGCGCGCGCCAAACTTTTTCTTCGAGCATACGGCTCATGCGACGCACTTCGCCGTTCTTTTGTCCGTTGTTGGTCAGCGGATGCTTGAGCAAACTCAAAAAATCTATTCGGTTAAAATCGTTTTCACAAACTTTTGCTACCAAGCGCAAAAAGTTCCCAACCGGGGTTAAAGACAAAGGCTTGCCGGCAGAATCATCAACCTTAATCTCCCAGCGCTCGAGCTCACTGGCCACACGGCGCGCCAAGTTTCTGTCCGAGGTAATAAGCGCCGCGGTTTTCTCCGGCTCTTCCAAAGTTTCACGCATAATCAGCGCAATCGCCAAAGCCTCTTCTCTGATATCGGCACAATCAATCAAGCTGATACCGGCCGTGGCTTCAATGCCGAGTTTTTTCTGTTGAATATCACGCCATTTATCGGTGGTTTTTGCCGGACGCATAATCTCGGAAATCAGCGCTTCACGCGGTTTGTTTTGCGGCTCTGCCAAATCAACAATTTGCGCGCGTTCAATCTGCAAATAATCCAGCAAGAGCTTAAATTCAAATTGCGGGTGGGTTTCATCAATCTCTTGCCAATCATCGTCGTCCAAATCTCTGTCCAGCCCGGAGAGAATAACCTCGCCCTTGGGCAAGTTCAAAACCGTTTGCACCAACTCTTTCATGGCCGGATAAGTTGCCGTGGTTCCGGCAATGATAATCCGTTTATCGGGCTTGGTTTTCGCCCATTGGCAACTTTGCGCCCGAATAAGCAGATTGCGCCGCTCGCTTGGGTCAATCAAATTTCTTTCTTTGAGAATATCCGGCCAAAAACGGGTGATGATTTCCAAAAACTTCAAAGTTTCTTGCCAATGCGCGGCATATTCTTCCGGCACCAAATTTTGCAAATTGGCAAAGCTCAAATCTTCATTATTAACCGTGTCGATGAGGTTAGCGAGCTCTTGTGCCAAAAAACAAGCTTGGTTGAGAGGAATTTTCTCCAAACCAAAATCTGAGGGCTTAGCCATAATGATTTTGGTAAAAAGGAGTAAACGCTCGTTGCGCTCAATGGCAGGCGGCAGGTTCAAAATCTCGGCATCACTGTCGAGACCTGATAGAAAAAGCTCATCTTCTTCCACATCGCCAATCGGTATCATTTTGGGCAATAAGGTCGGCGCCATACCTTGCGCACGCACAAAAGCATCGGCCATTGATTTGACCGCACGACGGTTCGGTAAAAGGAGCAAAACCTCAGCCAGTTCTAACGGATTATTTTGATATTCAGATAAAAGTTTGCCTGCCAAAGTGTCAACAAAAGAGCAGGTTGCAGGAATGTTATACAATCGGCAGGCAGACATTTTTTACAAACTTTCCAAATAAGCCACAAATTTTTTGCAGGCATGACCACGGTGAGAAATTTTGTTTTTCTCCTCTTTAGGCAAATCACCGAATGTTTGGTCATAACCGTTGGGTTTGAAAATCGGGTCATAACCAAAACCGCCCTTGCCTTCTTTTTCTTTGGTAATCACACCGTTCACGCGGCCTTCAAAAACTTTTGTTTTTTCACCAGGCACGGCAAAAGCCATCACACAGGCAAAATAAGCCGAACGGTCGTTTGAACCGCTGTCTTTAATTTCTTTAAGGAGCATATCCATCCCCTTGTCAAAATCGCGGTTCGGCGCATAGCGTGCGGAATAAACCCCCGGTCGACCGTTTAAGGCATTCACGCACAAACCGGAGTCATCGGCCAAGCATGGCAGACCGCTGATTTTGCAAAGTTCATCGGCTTTAAGACGGGCATTTTCTTCAAAAGTGGTGCCGGTTTCTTCAACATCGGGTAAATTCAAATCGGCAGCCGAAACAACCTGAATGTTGAAAGGTTTCAGCATTTGACCGATTTCTTGCACTTTGCCTTGATTATGGCTGGCCAAAACAATTTTATCAAATTTCATATCTTATTTTCCCAAAGCTTGTTTTTGTTTTTCAATGAGCTCGGCCACGCCCTTACGTGCCAAAGCAAAAAGCTGATTGAACTGATTTTCGTCAAAAGGTTTACCTTCCGCCGTACCCTGAATTTCCACAATTTTGTTATCATCGGTCAAAACAAAATTCATATCCACTTCGGCGGTTGAATCTTCTTCATAGTCCACATCCAAAACGCATTCACCGTTGCAAATGCCGCAAGAAATGGCCGCAACCATACCTTTGAGCGGATTAACCAGAAGTTTTTTCTCATCCATAAGCTTTCGCAAAGCCAATGCTAAGGCCACATAACCACCGGTGATGGAGGCTGTGCGCGTGCCGCCGTCGGCTTGCAAAACATCGCAGTCTATGCAAATGGAAATATCTTTCATCGCCTCCAAATCAACCACGGCTCGCAAAGCGCGGCCGATGAGGCGTTGAATTTCTTGTGAACGACCCGAAGGCTTTTTGGTTTCTCTCGGGATTCGGGTTTGTGCCGAACGCGGCAACATGGCATATTCTGCGGTAACCCAGCCTTTATTTTGCCCTTTGAGCCAAGCCGGAAGCTTGTCTTCCACACTGGCGGTGCAAACCACGTGGGTATTGCCGCATTTAATCAGGCAGGAACCTTCGGCATAAGGGTTAAAATGGGGGATGATTTCCACTTCACGAATTTGATTATTTTCACGCTGAGAATGACGCATTTTTTTCTTCTTTCATTCAAGTTCAAAAACTTCTTTGAAGATAGACCAGATTCGCTTTTTCATCAAGCACAAAAGACATTTAAAACAGCAAAATCTGGATTAGATTCTCGGACGAAACAAAAAAAATTTGGAGACGGCCGCAAAAGAAAGCACCTTAAATGTGCTTTCTTTAAGGAGACGCAATGAGACTTGGCTTTGACAGAATGCGACAGCTTTCACAGCAAAGCCTTAGTCGGAATTGGAGAAATAGAGTAGTTTTAGGAGCGAGAAAAATCCTAATGTACAAAGAGGTACATGGATTTTTCGAGACGACGCTAAACTGCTCTAGTTCTCCATTATACAAATTTTTTATAAAATTGTATTATACGAGGAAGATAATAAGATTTAAGGAAAATTGCGAGGGAATGTACAAAGAAGTACATGACCGAACAATTTATCCGCAAAATCTGTATTAGATTCCCGTAGAATACGATTTTACAGTTGACCGGTTTTAAGCAAGTTAAAGTACTTGTAGACGGAGCCGCCTTCGATATCCCAGCTAAAATCTTTACGCATGGCGGCAGCTTGCATACGTTTGATTTTTTCTGGTTTGGCAAAAAAGGTATTGATGGCATGGTTTAGGGTTTCGGTGTAGGCATTTTTGTTATTTTTCAGACGGCGCGCCGTGATGTTGTTGCCATAAACATGTTGTTTTTGCGCAAAAAAGACTTCGGTTCTGAAACCATCTACGTCGTCTTCAATAGTATCGACAAGGCCGCCGGTTGAAGTGGCAACAGGAAGTGCACCTTTGGCCATGGCTTCCATTTGGGTCAAGCCGCAAGGCTCAAAGCGCGAAGGCATCATATAAAAATCGGCCGCAAGCTGAATGGCATAAGCAAACTCATCTTTATAACCGCGGAAAACAAAAATGCGTTTGGCGGCAATCGGGTTAATTTCTGCCACATCATCTTTTAGTTTTGCAAGATTTTGTGTAAAATATTCTTTATCTCCGGCGCCACCCAAAACAAAGATGGGATATTCGCGATATGTATGATTTTCTAAAACATTCAAAATGGCTTTAGCGGCAATATCATATCCTTTTTGTTCCACCAAACGGCTGGTCATGCAAAACAGCGGTGTTTTTGCCACATCTTCAACCGATTTTTCAATATCGTTAAATTTATAAATATCAATCAAAGGAATAACTTGGTCTTTATAAGCTTTATCTTTGGCAATTTTAGAGATAAGTTTGATAAATTCTACCTTGTTATGAAGTTTGACATCTAAGTTATTTTCATCAAAAAACTTAAAATCGGTTGTTTTGAAATAAGCATTAATGGATTCGATTTTATTTTTAAGCGGTGCAATCAGCTTTTTATCATAGCCGTTGACAATGCCATAAAAATTGCGGTGATCTTTTCTGATTTTCAAAACATCTCTAAAGTCGAGCCCGAGGCTGAGTTCTTTAGAGACTTCTTCCATATAGTTTTTGGAAACGGTCACAACTCTGTCTGCCAAGAAAACATTACAAGCCGCTTGGTTATAACAATCAGAAATCACCAAACTGTTGATGGCTCTGGGGTTGCTGTTTTTAACGGTTTTAGCATTTTTGAAAACAACCGTTGCCAAATCTTCATACAAAGAGTTGAGGATTTTTGAGGTATTATCATAATCCCAACCTTGGTAGCCCAAATGGTGAGCAATATGCACAATCGGAATGGATTTAAGCTGGCGTGCAACTTTTTCATCCATTCTGCCGGCATCAACCTGTGCAAGGGTAAAATACTTGGTCAGGCCGGAAAGAGCACCGCTGTGCCAATCATTGGCGAGCAAAACATTAGGCAGCTCAATCTCGCGGCAATTTTTGCATACAATAGCTTCAAGCAGCTCATAAACAGCCTTGGAGAAGAAAGCAAAACGCTCCACTTCGTTAACATTAAACTCATTTAAGACATAGCACCCGTCTTGGGCTGAAACATTTTTCGGGCTGGGATTAATGGAAAAGAAACGATCGCTGGACAAGAAAATATAATTGGTATTTTCATATTTTGCCAAATAAACATCAACGGCAAAACGGTTGAGCACGGCACGATTGCCAAAGAAAGGCACATGAATGGTCTTAATTTTTTTGACCTTAACGCTTTTGCCCTCTGCTCCGAGGTAGACATCGCCGTTGAGCTCGGCTTTTTTCTTGCCGGTGTTTCCGAGATACATCGGGGTAACAATGGTAAAAACATGGCCGTCATGACCAAAGGTATTGTTAAAAGCCTCGGGCAACTCGGAAGCCACCATGCCCAAACCGCCCCATTTCATAAAAGTTCCGGTTTCGGCCGAGACCATCCAAGCATTAAGCTTTTCAATATCGGGCCAAGAAAAACGCCCCAAGCATTGGCTGCGGGAAACATTCTGAATCTCTTTGATTCGAGGATTGTTGGTAACAGAATAGTTAATTGAAAACTTTCTTTTTTTGTTAAAATCTTTATCCAAAAACTTATACTGCGCATCAAAACCCGAGATGGCAAGATTTTTATTCATAACCCAACCTTTCTATATATTTTTTTTAATAATTAATTCCCGACAAACCGATAATTTGATTTTACACTATTGACTTGTGTAACAATTATCACTAGATATTTTATATATAAATTCACAAAGATTATTTGTAAAGAGGAAACGCATGAGCAAGGATAAAAATAACGAGAAAAAATCGGCAGAAAACAAAGAAAAAGACACAACATTTGATGTCAGCCAACATTCTGCCGAAAACAAGACAGATTTGGACGAAGAAGAGCTGGCTGCGGCAAATGCCGAAGCCGGAGATTATTCACAAATCGAAAAAGACAATATTGAGAGCCTGCGCCTGGAAAATGCACACCTCAAAGATGAATATTTACGCGCTTTGGCAGAGAGTGAAAACACCAAAAAACGTTGCGCGCAAGAGATTGAAAAAAACAACAAATATGCCATTTCATCTTTTGCCAAAAATTTGCTGACCGTGGCCGACAATCTGCATCGCGCCATTGAAGCCGCCGCACAAAATACCGAAAGCTGCAAAGATCTGCTCAAAGGTGTTGAGATGACCGAAGCTGAGCTGATGAAAGTGTTTAACAAGCACGGCATCACCAAAATGGAAGTTATCGGCAAACATTTTGATCCCAATTTTCACCAAGTGATTCAAGAAGTTGAAGACAAAGAAAAGCCAAACGGCACCGTCATTGCCGAACTGCAAACCGGCTATATGATTAATGACCGCATCTTACGTGAAGCCATGGTTGTGGTTTCCAAAGGTGGGGAATAAATACATAAAATATACATACCCAAACCGCTGATTTTTTTATCAATCAGCGGTTTTTTTTGTTGATAATTTGGTAGGTATTTTTCTACAAGACCTCGCGACGCCCCACATGGTCAGCTGCCGAAATCACACCTTCTTCTTCCATACGTTCAATCAAAGATGCCGCGCGGTTGTAGCCGATACGCAATTTGCGTTGAACGTAAGAGGTTGAGGCTTTTTTATCATTGCGCACAATCTCCACGGCTTGAGCATACAAGTCTTCATCACTGCCGTCACCGCCCATTGAGGTTTTATCAAACACGGCAGAAGAAGATGAACTTTTTTCGTTAAGCTCTCCTTCGGTCACACCTTGCACATATTCCGGCTCTTTTTGCGATTTCAAAAATTCAACCACTTTTTCCACTTCGCTGTCTTTAACAAAACTACCATGCACACGCAAAGGTCTTTGTCCGGCCGGCATATAAAGCATATCGCCCATACCGAGGAGCTGCTCGGCACCCTGCTCTCCCAAAATGGTGCGGCTATCAATTTTTGAGGTAACCTGGAAGCTGATACGGGTTGGGAAGTTGGCCTTAATCGTGCCGGTGATAACATCCACGGACGGACGTTGGGTAGACATAATGAGGTGCAATCCGGCGGCACGTGCCATTTGCGCCAAACGCTGAATGGCAGCTTCCACCTCTTTACCGGCCACAAGCATCAAATCGGCCATTTCATCCACCACAATCACAATATAAGGCAGCGGGGTTAAATCCAAGTCTTGTTCTTCATAAATCGGTTGGCCGGTTTCTTTGTCAAAACCTGTTTGCACGGTGCGGGTCACTTTTTCGCCGCTGGCACGCAACTCTTGCAATTTTTGGTTATAGCCTACAATGTTGCGCACATTGAGCTTAGCCATGGCCCGATAACGGTCTTCCATCTCGCGCACCGCCCATTTCAAACCGATAACCGCCTTGGCCGGGTCGGTAATCACCGGCGTGAGCAAATGCGGAATTCCGTTATACATGGAGAACTCAAGCATTTTCGGGTCAATCAAAATAAATTTGCACTCATCGGGACGCATTCTGTAAAGGAGCGACAAAATCATTGAGTTCACACCGACCGATTTACCGGAACCTGTTGTTCCGGCAACCAACAAGTGCGGCATTTTAGACAAGTCGGCATAAACATTGCGACCACCGATATCTTTACCCAACACCACATTGAGAATATTTTTGGATTCTTGAAACTCTTTATCTTCCAAAAGCTCTCTGAGCCATACGGTTTCGCGTTTGGCATTCGGCATCTCAATACCGATGGTGTTTGACCCCGGCACCACGGCAATACGCACGGAAACAACAGACATAGAGCGGGCAATATCATCGGCCAAACCGATAACACGGGCGGTTTTTGTGCCGGGAGCCGGCTCTAACTCATACAAAGTGACCACCGGACCGGGCCGAACTTTGACGATTTTGCCGTTAACGCCAAATTCTTGCAATACGTTCTCCAAATCACGTGCAATGGATTCAAGCTCTTTTTCATTAACCTGTCCGGCATTTTTGTCTTTAACCATGGAGAGCAAATTAACACTTGGTTTCTGATAACCGTCATCTGTTGTTTTGCTTTTGGCGGCCGACATTTTGGCAGCCATTTTTTCTTCAGCGGCAGAAGCTTCGGAAACTTTTGGTTCTTTTCTTTCTTTGCTTTTCTTAGATTTGACCACGCGTTGTTCAGCATTATCTCTTTTGAAATGATGTCCGAAATTAAATATGGCGCGGCAACAACCCCAAAGCAAAATGCCGAATTTTTTAACCGCCTGCCCAAAAGCAACAATCCAATTCAGCCAGTTTTTATAAGTAATACCAACGGCAAAATCAAAAGCCAAAATGCTCAAAAGCAACAAGAGCAAAGCAAAAATGAGCGTGCCATAAGCATAAACATAAATAGAATTAAAAATGGTCAACAAATAGCGAGAAAAAAACTTACCGACATTTCCGCCGATTTCACCCAAACCCCAAGTTTGCGGCACCAGGCTCAAAACCGTGGCAAAGCATACACTGCCGAAAAAGAAAGCAAAAACCCGGCTATATGGATTAATCACTTCGCGCAGACGCAAGAGATGATATCCCCAGACCAACGGTGCAATCAAAAACAGCGGCAAAGCAAAGCCAAACCAAGACAAGCAAAAATCGGCACAAATTGCGCCAAAGCTACCTAAATAATTGCTGATTTCGCCGGAAGCCGTGTTAAAAGAAGAGTCTTGCGGATTAAAAAAGAAAACGCTGGCCAGCATAAAAGCAGAGAGCAAAAGCATAGCCAGGCCGAAAATTCTGATTCCCAATTTTGCGGCAAAATTTTTTTCTTTTTTCTTTTTTTTAGCCATAAGCAATATCACCCATAATTAAAAACTTTATAGGAACTATAATACCAAATTCTCAAAATATTATTAATATTCTAAAGAGCTATAATCAGGATTATGAGGCGCCTGCAAATATTTTGGGTCCGTCATTTTAATCATGATGACTCGTTTGATTTTGGCAATACGTGCTTTTTTATCCTCGGCCTTATAGGGTTCGGAATGATTATTCCAAACGGTTGTCGGCCAATCAGGATCACCTTTTTTGCGGCAAACAATATGCACATGGAGCTGCGGACACAAATTGCCGATAGCCGCAACATTGGTCTGATCATGCGGAAAGTTTTCAGCCATCACCTCTTCACAAAGGTCAATTTCGCGCATGAGCTGCAATCTGTCTTCCATACAAAGCCCGAGCATATTTTTGACATTATTGATTTTTGGCACCAAGATAATCCATGGATAAAAAGCATTATCTTCAAACAAAACTTTGCATAGTTTCAAGTCCATAACATAGTCTTTTTTGGCCAAAGCCGGAACAAGTTCAAACATTTTAACCTCGCACATTCAACTTGTTTTTGTTATTAATATTAAGTGTTATAACGCCAATTAATTAATATGTAATTAACAGCCGGCGCCGATTCAAGTTTATAAAAGGCTTTAAAAGCTTGACTTTTTTCTTGTATCAGATAAAGCTTTTTATTGATGTTAATAATAAGGAAGACAATGAATGACTAGAGCTTTCGTGTTCCCCGGACAAGGATCTCAATTTGTCGGTATGGGGAAAGAACTGGCTGAGAACTTTAAGTCAGCCAAAGAAGTTTTCGAAGAAGTCAATGAAGCCTTAAATCAAGACTTATTCAAAATAATGATAGAAGGTCCGGAAGCGGATTTAACCATGACAGCCAATGCTCAACCGGCATTAATGGCTCATTCCATGGCCATTGTTCGTGTTCTGGAAAAAGATTTCGGTATCAGCCTCAAAGACAAGGCCGCTTTTGTTGCCGGACATTCTTTGGGCGAATATTCTGCCGCCTGCGCTGCCGGTGTTTTCTCTTTAACAGACACGGCAAAACTGTTGCGCACCCGTGGTGATGCCATGCAAAAAGCCGTTCCACTCGGTGTTGGCGGTATGGCTGCCGTCATCGGTTTGAGTGCAGAAAAAGTCCACGAATTGGCTAAAGCTTGTGCCGATGAGAACAATGTTTGTGTTTGCGCCAATGACAACTCGGATGGGCAAATTGTCATCTCCGGGCATATGGGAGCCATTGACAAAGCGGTTGAAATTGCCGGCCCTGAGTTTGGCGCCAAACGTTGCTTAAAACTTCCCGTCAGTGCCCCGTTCCACAGCCCGTTGATGAAACCGGCTGCCGAGGTTATGGCCAAGGCCTTGCATGAAGTCAACGCACATGATGCCGAAATTCCGCTGATTGCCAATGTTTTGGCTACAGCCATCAGCAAAAAAGAAGAAATCATTCAGCACTTGATAGAACAAGTCACCGGCTCGGTTCGCTGGAGAGAGAGTGTTGGTTATATGAAAGCAAAAGGCGTAACCGATGTTGTTGAACTCGGTGCCGGAAAAGTTTTGTCAGGTCTGGTAAGAAGATGCGACAAAGAAATCAATGCAATTTCGGTTGGTTCAGCTGCCGAAATTGAAGAATTGGCTAAAAGTTTAATTTAATTAAGGAAAATAAACATGTTTGAATTACACGATAAAGTAGCTTTGATCACGGGTGCTGCCGGTGGTTTAGGCGACAAAATTGCCCGCACATTGCACAAACAAGGAGCCACTTTGGCCTTGACTGATATGCGTGAAGAACCCATGCTCAAACTCAAAGCAGAATTGGGCGACCGCGTAGAAGTTTTCACAGCCAACCTGACCAATGCCGAAGATGTTAAAAACTTGGTTTCCAATGTTGAAGCCAAATTGGGCCGCATTGATATTTTGGTCAACAACGCCGGTTTGACCAGAGATAATTTGTTTATCCGCATGAGTGATGAAGATTGGCAATTGGTTTTGGATGTTAACCTTTCTGCCGGTTTCAAATTGGCAAAAGCTGCTGTTCGCGGCATGATGAAGCGCCGTTTCGGCCGCATCATCGGTATTGCCTCTGTTGTCGGTGTCACAGGCAACGCCGGCCAAGCCAACTATTCTGCTTCCAAAGCCGGTATGATTGCCATGAACAAATGCTTGGCACAAGAAGTCGGTTCACGCGGCATCACCGTCAACTCCATTGCTCCTGGTTTCATCCGCACCCCGATGACAGATGTTTTGCCGGATGATGTTAAAGCCGCTTTGCTCGCCAAAATTCCTGAAGCAAAACTCGGAGAAGCACAAGACATTGCCAATGTTGTTGCTTTCTTGGCATCTGATGAAGCACAATACATCACAGGTCAAACTATCAACATCAATGGTGGTATGGCCATGATTTAAGGTTTTCAAGCCTTATACAACAAAAAAGCACTTGCTCATAAAAGAACAAGTGCTTTTTTTAAGCTTTAGAAAAAAAGAAACATTCTTCTTGCAGCAAAAAACCGGTATCAACTTGCTGTTTTTCAAATTCGGGTTTAAGCCTTCCGCCATGCTTAAGATAAAACTTTTTAGCTTTTTTGTTACCTTTAAGGGCAAAGAGATAAAAATCATCGGCGACAGCCTCGGCAAAAGCATTCAAGAGAGCCGAACCATAACCTTTTCCCTGGGCTAAAGGAGCAACATACAGAGCATAAAGTTCTTTTTTCTGTTTGATTCTCTCATCTCTGCCGACACCACCCCAAACATATCCCGTCACGATTCTCTTATCATCTTCTGCCACCAAAATAATGTTTTTTCTTTCTTTAATGCGATTCTCCATACGCAAAACTCTGTCTTGAGAAAAATGTCTTTTTTGCAAAATTTCATCAGGAATCAGATTCGCATAAGCAATTTGCCAAGCCTCGCAATTAATTTTTACCAAAGAAGCCGCATCAAAAACCTCTGCATAACGTATTTTCATTCTTGATTCCTCAAAAAAAGATTGATTCATTTATAAATAAAGGTATGTTACTAAACATAAAAACATAAAATGGTATAAAAAACATAAATATCGGCGGCATGAAAAAACTAAACCGTTACATAATCAAGCAGATATTGGTGGGCTTTTTATTGGTTACTTTTTCTTTAATGTCCATCATCTGGTTGACCCAATCTTTGCGCTTTGTTGATTTGATAACCAACAATGGTATCCCCGTGAGCATATTTGCCGAGCTCACATCCTTATTAATGCCCCGAATTTTCACCATTTTATCGCCGATTGCCGTTTTTGCCGCCATTTTGTTTGTATATAACCGCATGTTATCAGACCGCGAACTGGTTGTGATGAAATCTGCCGGCATCAGCCCGATGCAATGTGCCGTTCCGGCCATCATTTTCGGTTTGTTGCTGTCATTTTTCAACATTTTTGTATACAACCAAGGGATTCCCTGGTCAGAAAGAAAATTCAGCGAGCTGCAGTGGAAAGTCAAAAACGATGTTTCGCACCTCATGCTGAGAGAAGGAGAGTTTACCACCTTACAAAACGGCTTGACCGTGTTCATAACCACCCATGAGAAAGACGGCTCAGTCACGGGGATTATGGTCAATGATGAAAGAAACCCCGAGAGCAAAGTCACCATCTCGGCTGAAAAAGGCCGTGTGGTTTATACCAAAAAAGGACCAAAAATCATCATGGTCAACGGAGCCAGACAAGAAATAAACAATAAAAGCGGACAATTCACCTCTGTTTCTTTTGCGCGTTATTCGGTTGACTTTGGCTTAAAAGAAAGCTCTCGCCGCAAAGAAGCCGGTGTCAGAGAAAAAAGCTTAAAAGAACTGTTAACGGCAGGAGATAACCCAAATTTGGAAGAAAAAGAAGCCAATCGCTATATTGTGGAAGGCAACCGCCGTTTGCTTAACCCATTTTTCAATTTGTTGTTTGCACTTATGGGCTGTGTAGGCTTACTGTGCGGCAACTTCAACCGCCGCGGCCAAACCAAAATCATATCCTTATCGGTCACGGCCATGATTGTCATTTTGGCTTTGGATTTATCTTTAACCAACATTGCCGTCAATAATTTAGCTTTATTATCTTTGATTTATGCCAATTTGTTATTACCGCTCGGAATATGTTTTTATATTTTACTGTTTTATAATCCGGCAGCTTTTCATCACAAAAAGAAAATATCGGACGAGGTTTTGAATCATGGATAGGAACCTCTGTCTTAAGATATTGCTTTCTTTTGCACTGCTGCCAAACATTGCCCCTGCAGCAGAAGTTGTTTACAACACCACCGATGCCGGTGTGGTTTTATCCAAAAGCGACATGGACACGCTGCCAACAGGCTATGTCGAGCCGCTGAATTTGACAGATGCCGCCAACGTCATTCCGGCAGAAGAAGAGACAGAAGAAAACCCGGAAATATATTTCAGTGCCGATGAAATGCAAAATGACCAACAGCTCGGCACCATCACGGCCATTGGCAATGTGGATATCATCAGAGACAATGTTGCGGTTAAAGCCGACAAAATTATCTATAACCAAAAAGAAGATATCATCACCGCGGTGGGCAATGTGGTTATATTAAATGAAGATGGCACGGTTGCTTTTTCAGATTATGTTGTTTTGTCAGACAAAATGAAAAAAGGAGAGATGGACAATATCAAAGTCATCATGAAAGACAAGAGTCAAATTGCCGCCAACAAGGTTAGAAAATTTGAAAATGATGACAAAGAGATGGAAAACGCTGTGTATTCTCCTTGCAACATATGCACCGGGCAAGATCCATTGTGGCAGCTCAAAGCAAAGAAAATCACCCATGATGCCAAAAGCAAGAATATGTATTATCAAGATGCCTTTTTGGAAGTCAAAGGTGTTCCTGTATTTTACACGCCGTTTTTTGCTCATCCGGATCCAACGGTCAAACGCCGCTCCGGCTTTTTGATTCCGAACATTGCCAGCAGCTCATATTTAGGTGCCGCCATTCAACCCAAATATTTCTGGAGCATTTCAGACAACGAAGACCTATTTTTAGATCCCATATTTTCAACCGATAAAGGCCTGATTTTAAGCGGCAAATATAACAAATATGTTTATCGCGGAGAGTTGAGTGCCGAAGGCACCTTTATGAATGACGATGACAGAGATGAAACCAGAGGCAACATTTTTGCCACAGGTCGTTATGAAGTGAACGATTATTGGGTTGCCGACATGGACATCAACTATGCCTCTGATAGAAACTACCTCAAAGACATGAATCTTGAAAAGCAAGACGATGCCTGGCTCACCTCCAGTTTGAAGATGCAAGGCTTTGACAACCGCAATTATGCCGCCATTGAGAGCTATTATTATCAGCTTTTAAGTTATGATATGAAAGAATATGATGAGCCGGTTGTTCTGCCGTTGATGGACTATGAAAATATCAGCGATGTTGGACCCTATGGAGCATATACCAAAACCAATTTGAACTTTGCTTCCATTTATCGTGAAGAAGAAACCAACACCCAGCGTTTTTCAATGATAAATTCATGGGTTTTGCCATACACCAGTCCCTATGGGGAAAAATATCGTATGGTAGCATCGGTCAAATCAGATTTATATTATGTTGACAATTATCTCAACCCGGCAGGAGAAGAATTCACCGGCGGCGTGGCGCGCATTTTCCCACAATTAGGTTTGGAGTGGAAATTGCCGTTCATCAGAGCCACGGAAGATTCGAGACAAATTTTGGAACCGACGATTGTTGCCGTTGCCGCCCCGAATGACAGTAATATGACGGACAAAATCCCCAATGAAGACAGCCAAGATTTTGAGCTGGACGATTCTAATGTTTTGGATATTGACCGCTATGCCGGATATGATCGCAATGATACCGGCAGCCGCATCAGCTATGGTGTAAACTGGAGCTCCTATGGTGAAGATTTTGGCCGCACATCGGCCTTTTTGGCACAAAGCTACTATTTTGATAAAAATGAATCCATAAACAACACCTCTTCATATGACCTGAGTGAAAAAGAAAGCCACTTAAGTGATTATGTCGGCCGCATTTATGCCAGCCCGAGTGAATATTTTGACTTAAACTATCGTTTCCGTTTAGATAAAGACAGTTTGGACTTAACATACAGCGAACTTGCAACCACGGTTGGTCCACAAATCTTGAACGCCTACATTTCATACATATATTTACAAGACAACAAATCTTCATCTTTGATTGAAGACAGCGAAAGAAAAGAGCTTTATACGGCATTGAGAAGCAAAATAACCAAAGATTGGAGCATCAGTGTTTATAACCGCCAAGATTTAACACATGACGGCGGCTCTTTGGAATATGGCGGCGATTTAATCTATGAAGATGAATGTTCAATGTTGATTTTATATATGAGAAAAGACAACTCGAGCGACCCTGAATATGAAGGAGACTTTGAATTTGGCGCCAACTTCTTGTTAAAAACTCTGGGTGGCACCGGCAAAAAATAAAAGGAGAAAACAATGAAAAAAAGTTTTTATATTTTTGTTTTGAGTTTATGTTGCATTGCCGCAAACAGTTGGGCACAGAACCAAAATTCTTACAAAATAGCAGCTTTGGTCAACGGAGAAATTATCTCCAACCAAGATATTCAAAACCGCATCAACTCCTTTTTAATGACCTCGCAAATCCCCTTAAATGAGCAAACCAAAGCCATGATCATGCAAAGAGTTTTGCATGCCGCCGTTGATGAAAAAATCAAACTGCAAGCTGCAGAAAAAAACAACATTGACGTCAGTGAAAAAGATATTGATGCCGCCATTGCCAATTTTGAAAAAAACAACAAAATCAGCAAAGGAGAATTGAAAAATATATTAAAAGAAGCCAAAGTCAGTGAAAAAAGCTTTAGGGAGCAAATGAAAGCCGATTTGGCATGGATTCGCTTGCTGCGCAACAAGCTGCGTATGGAAGGCAACATCACGCAAAAAGAAATTGAAACAGCCTTGGCAGACGCCAAAAAAGATTTGAACACGCCAAAATATCAAATTTCAGAAATTTTTGTAAAGAAAGCCAAAGCCAAAGATATTCAAGACTTGGTGGACAATTTGAGAAAAGACCCGCGTTTTGAGCTGTATGCCATGCGTTTTTCAGATAGTCCGAGCGCAGCCAAAGGCGGAAACTTAGGCTGGGTCAACCAAGGCAAATTGCCGGAAAAATTGGAAGAAGTTGTCTTAAGTTTAAAACCCGGAGAAATCAGCGATCCCGTTTTGCTAAACGATGGTTATTATATCATCCGTTTAAATCAAACTTTCAACCCCAAAAAGGACAAACCGCAAATTCCTGATGAAGCAGAAATCAAGAACTATCTGACCAACCAAAAGATGGAAACTTTGGCACAAAAATATCTGCAAGATTTGAGACAACAAGCGGTTGTGGAAATCAGAAACTGAGATGACGGATTTAAGCTCAAAAATAAATGAACTCCCCAGCTTGAGAGAAACCGTGGAAGCACATGGCCTCATGGCAAAAAAAGCCTTGGGTCAAAACTTTTTGCTGGATAGAAACATCACGGACAAAATCATCAATACGTCGCTGATGAAGCAAAACAAAACAGATTTCAGCGGCGAATATGTTTTTGAGGTTGGCCCCGGCCCGGGAGGCTTAACGCGTTCGGTTTTAAGCCGCAACCCAAAAAAACTCACCGTTGTTGAGATGGATGAACGCTGCATAGAGATTATGCAAGAGATAAGAGAAAAAGTCGGTAAAGATAAGCTGGAAATTATTGAAGGCGATGCCTTAAAACAAGACTTTTCCAAGTTTAAAGGCAAGCCAAAGAATATTGTCAGCAATCTGCCTTATAATATTTCCGTGCCTTTATTGGTTGGCTGGTTAAAACAAATTGAAAATTTTGACAGCTTAACCCTGATGTTTCAAAAGGAAGTTGCAGATAGGATTTGCGCCCCGACAAAATGCAAAGACTATGGCCGAATTTCAATCCTTTCACAGCTATTATGCAAGATTGAGCGTCTGTTTGATATCAATCCTAATTGTTTTGTCCCGGCGCCAAAAATTTGGTCTACGGTAGTTTTGTTCCGCCCCAAACACGCAAATATAGATAACAAACTTTTGGAAAAGGTGGAAAAGCTAACCACGCAAGCTTTCAGCCAGCGCCGTAAGATGATTCGCCAAAGTTTGAAATCTGTCCAAGGGCTGGAAGAAAAATGCTTGGCAATTGGGTTAAATTTAACCATGCGAGCAGAAGAAATCACCCCTGAGCAATATCTGGAGCTGGCCAAGCTACTTTAAGCGACTGAGCGGATGCAAGCGTTTAACCGTCTCAATCAATTTTTCTGATGTAATATGGGTATAAATCTCGGTGGTGGAAATATCCTCGTGTCCGAGCATTTTTTGCACGCTACGCAAATCGGCATTATGGTTGAGGAGGCGCGTAGCAAAAGTGTGACGCAAAACGTGCGGAGAAACTTTTTTGGGATCAAGGCCTGCTTCAACAGCCAAATCTTTGAGTGCGGCAAAAAAAGCCTCTCGGGTCACATGCCCGGAAGAAGAATTGAGCGAAGGAAAAAGCCAAATAGATTTTCTGCCGCCGCGAATAAAATTATCACGAATGAGCGTATAATCCAAAACCGCCTCAATCGCCTCATCAGAAATGGGAATAAGCCGCTCTTTGCTCCCTTTTCCGCGCACAAGAATTTCTTTTTTATCAAAATTGATGCAATTTTCAGGTAGTCCGACCAGTTCGGAAACACGCAAGCCGCAAGCCGACATCAAAATCAGCATCACGGCCAAACGCCGCCCGGAGAGTCCTTCTTTTTTCAAAGCCGCACCGGTAAGACGCTTAAGCTCAGCCTCGGTCAAAAATTTAGGCAATGGTTTTTCTTGTTTGGGCGCCATAAGATAAGCCGTTGGGTTTTCTTTGATTTCTTTTTCGGAAAACAAAAATTTGAAAAACTCTTTCAGAGCCGAAATTTTACGAGCAATGCTTTTAGGCGCATAATTCATTCGGCTGAGCTTTTGCACAAACTGGTAAATATCTTCATCGGTGATATCTGCCATATTGTTTTTAGGCACAAAGGTCAAAAACTGTTCTAAATCGCGTTGATAATTTTCAATCGTATTTTGAGCGGCACCGCGTTCGGCCACCATCATAGATAAAAAACTTTCAAGCAGATTCCCGGCAGACATGTTTTATTTATTTAAGAACGTGTTTTCCAAAGGTTGTTCGACATGTTCCACCTTAACGGGAATTTCGGTAGAAATAACAAAAAGAACAGCCAAAACAACAATTAATCCCAAAATATAAAAGATAGCCTTTGATTTTTTCTGACGCATGATATATAAAACCTTATAAAATTAAAAACTGTTTATACAACAGTTAGCACAAAATCTATGAAAGAAAAATGAAAAAAAGCAAAAAATGATAAAAAAAATAGATAAAATAATATTGCTTGTCGGGTTAATGGGCAGCGGCAAAACCAGTGTAGGGAAAAGGCTAGCCAAAAAGTTAAATTTGCCGTTTATAGATGGCGATTGCGAGGTTGAAAAAGCGGCAGGCTTGTCTTTGATGGACTTGCTCAAATGCTATGGAGAAGAAGAGTTTAGAGCCGGAGAAATGCGCGTAATGAAGCGTTTGCTGCAAGGCTCGCCATGCGTTTTGGCCTCTGGCGGTGGTTCCTTTGTGGCAGAGCAAACCAGAGCTTTGGCCAAGGAACATGCTTTAACCATTTGGCTCAAAGCAGACATAGATGTTTTATATCATCGCACCACGGGACGCAAACGCCGTCCGTTTTTGATTGGTGATGACAACCAGTTAAAGAGCAAACTGGAAAAATATATCAACGAAGAATATCCCTATTATTCCGAAGCCAATATTGTGGTTGAAACCAAAGACGAGCAAGTAGACATTACCGTCAACCGCGTCATTGCCGCCATCAATCAATATCTGGAAGAAGACAAGGAATAAACGGATATTTGCCGCTGAATTGCTCTAGTTCCCCGTTATACGGATTTTTGCAAAAAAATTCGGAGAACGTGGAAAATAGAGTGATTTGAGGAGCGAGAAAAATCCTAATGTACAAAAGGGTACATGAATTTTTCGAGACGACGCTAAATTGCTCTAGTTTCCCGTTATACGGATTTTTTAGAAAAGTTTGGAGAACGAGGAATATAATAAGAAACCAGAAAAAATTTGAGGGAGTGTACAAAGAGGTACATGACCGAAAATTTTATTCGCAGTTTCTGTATTAGATTCCCGTTATACGAACTTTTCCCTATCTTGCGGAGACAAGCGACATCGACGATATCGTATCCCCCATACCCACAAGCGTCACCGGCTTTTCAATCAAAATCGTCGGAAGCGCAATCACATCATAACCGTCAAAGGTTGAAATTCCTTTTTCAAGCAAAGATTCATCTCCGATATAAGCGGCCAAATCTTTCAATTCGTTTAAGCCCACATCGGAAACCTCGCGCCCTTGCGCCCAAAGCAAGTTTTCTTTTTGATTCACACTGCCGGTACCGGCTTTTCCGGCGGCAACGGTTGCAGCCGTCATCATACCGCGCAGGTTGGCTTCCGGCGAAACAAAAGTATTTTTATCTTGCAAAGTAATGTAAAGACCAAACATATGGAGCTGGATTCGCGGGGCTCTGAGAGCCTTTTTAATGGCCACCAGCGCCTTGAACATATTCTGGCTGTGTGTATCTTTCTCGCAAGCTTCAGCCAACTTTTCTTGACCGATGATTTCCAAAATATCAATCGCCTCGCGCTCATTAATGCCTATGGAATCAACCTCCGGCGCAATTTTTTCAATAATGGCTTTGCGCACCGCCAAATCTTGGGTGGAAGCAATTTCCAAATGCACAATGGTGCCGTTTTTCTTCCAAATTTTAAGCATCGGCAACACGCTATGGGTCAGCGCCACACCGTCATTATTTTCGGTCAAAGCATGAAAGCCGGATAAAATCATATAGTTGAGTTTATTTTTCTCAGCAGCTTTGACAAAGTTTTCATCCATCACCAAATGAAGGTTAAGTGGGTCATAAGTTGCAATAAAGCGGTTGGCTTTGGGGCAAACAAAAGTTTCGCCGTCAAGCTCAACTTTATCCCCTTTGTCAAACTCAATAATCCAGTGAATGAGCGGAATATCGGTTTGTCGGTCAATTTGATAAGCCGGCTTTTCATTTCCTTTTTCATCAAAAGAAAGCAGATTATCAAGTTTCAAAAATTGTTGAGCCTGCAATTCCGGCAAAGAGTTAGCATGCGCATAAACTTTTTTTACGCCGGCCACGGCCAAGATATTAGCGACAATGCCGCCCTGTCCACCCATTTGCAAACGGTCATAGCCCAAGTTTTTGACCATCCAATCATAAACAAGCTTATCCTCGGTGAGCCATTCTTCGGCAATGCCTTTGGTAAAGCATTTGAAAATACCTTTCACCACATCTTGCGGAGAAGAAAGTTTGGTTTCTTTAATATCTTGAAGCTGCTTCAATGACAGATTTTGTGCTTTTACCAGTTCAACAATTTTTTTGCCGCTGATTTTCAACACGGCATCCACATTGGTATTAAAAGCGGTTGCTACGGAGTCAACATCTTGTACTTTAGCCAAGGTTTGGGGCACAATCTCATATTTTTTACGCCATTCAGACTTCAATAAAGCAAAATCTGTCATATCATCAATCTCCATTAGTCTTCATCATTATCAAGAGTGGGAATTTGGTCAGCAATTTCTGCCGGCACTTCAGCAAATTTAGGGCCCTCGTTTTTTTCCACATAAAGGTGCCATTTTTTTGTTCCAAAAGAGCCGCATTCATCGCACACGGCTTCCCACTTGTCAGAAACAGCACCGCAATCTTCACAAATCCAAGCAGAATCATCATCACAATTTTTCATGCGTTTTTTCCACTCTGCAGCGGCCTTTTTATCTTTATTGGCCTTTTCTTCATAAGTTGCCATCAAAGAAGCAATTTTTTTGGTGCAAGGATTGTTGATGATAAACATGTCTATTTCGGTTTTGGCCTTGTTCCACAAACCGGCTTTAACGGCAAGTTCAGCAATCAGACGATTGTTCAAAGACGGACGCATACTGTTCATATTGGCCCAACCCTCAATTCTTTTAATCTGATCCAAAATATCATCTTTGGGCCAAAGATTCATATATTCATAAGCCAGCTCATCAACCGGGTTTCTCTTCCAAGCCTCAGTCAACACACTGGCTGCTTTTCTGACCTGATTATCATTTTTCTTATAATAGCGAGCCAAGGTAATGGCGGCAGCCACAAGGGTTTCATCGGCTTCAAAAGCCTGTGATGCAAATTTGTAAAAATTCACCTCATCATCTTTGGCATCAAATTCCAATGCTCTTTCCAAAAGCACAATGGACTTATAACGATCATAGTCCACCTTATTGATAATTTTCTTTTTCAAGCCGGCTTCAAGAACTTGCAAAGCGCCTTCCCAATCTTTGGCTTTGGCGCGGAGCTCAAAGGCACTTTCAATCACCCAATACAAATCCTGACGCAGTTCATAGGCTTTATTAACGGTGGTCAAAGCTTCCTTAAACTCTTTTTTCTGCATTTGCGCTTCCACGGCGGCTTTGAGACCGATGAGTTGAACATTTTCATTTTTCATCATTTTGGCCGAAAGTTTTTCCATCCGGTCAAAATCTTTTTCGCCTTTATAAATTTTCATGCGCAAAACATCAATAATCGGGTCATCACCGATAATTTTTTTAAGCTTGGCCAAAGTGGAGCGAGCTTCTCTCATATCTCCGGCAGTAATCGCGGTCATGGCTTGCAAAACAAGGAGCATGGAGTTATCAAAATCATGACGATTGATAATCATTTTCTCGCTGATTTTTCCGGCCAAAACGTCGATAGCTGCATTTTCATCGGTATCATCTCTGAAGACGGAAGTTCTGTAAACCTCTTTGAGCTGAGCTTTTTGCACGGAGCGAATAATGCGTGTCAACAAATCAATAATGGCAAAGACCACCAACAAAAAGAGCATAGCCTCGGGGATAGAAAACTCAAAATGCACCTGACGCCAGTTAACGGCCACCAAGCTGGATCTGTCCATCATCCAAATCACAAAGGTGAAAATGAGCCCAAGAAAAATAAAGATAGAGGTTTTTCTAGTCATGTTGAATTTCCTTTTTAACAGAATTAACCTTCAGCGCTGCCAAATAATAAGTGGCAATTTGTGAAAGGGCATTATCAAACGTTGTTTTAGCCTGAGCTTTTTCAATCCAAGCTTTCAAAGAAGCATCATTTTGCAAAGCCGGATCAGAAAGTTTGCTCAAATTTAACAAAGCTTGTTTAATATTTCCTGAATTTACCAAATCAAAAACTTGATTCAAAATCTGTTCATTTTCATCTTGCACGGATTTTTCACCTGCTTTTTGCACTTTGATATATTCGCTGAGTTTTTTATTGAGCTTATCTTTCCATGTTTTTTGGTTTTGTTGCTGATATTGCTGATAAAGTTGTCCATAAATTTTATCAAAAGAGGTAACCAAATAAGTTTTATTGGCAACACCTTCCACAGCTGTTTTGAGCACGATATCGAGCGGCGCTTTAACATCTTGATTATCCGCAGCCAACTGTCTCAAAATTTCCGCCTCATAAACAAAAGAGCCGCCGTTTTCTGCCGCATCTTTAATCAACATGGTTGCGGTGAGGGCAATGGCGCTCTGGTCGGTAATTTTGCTGAAAAGGTCAAGTTTCTGTTCCGCCTTGTCCAAGCGAGCCAGCAACCCCAAAACAATGGCCACATCGGCTTTAGAATTAATCACATTTTTGTTAAAATCCTCCAAGGTTTCAAAACGTTTTTCCAAAGCGGAGGTATCAGTTTGTTGGTTTTGTAATTTTTGCAGCAAAGCCACTTGTTGGCGCAAATCAGCCACTTCTTGTTGCAAAATTTGCGTTTGGTCGGGCTGTTGCGGCACAATTTCCGATTCGTTTACGGCAAATATTTTTTTGCTTTGTTCGGAAAGCTTTGTCATAAAATTAGGGTTTATCCAAAAAGAATATGCCGCACCGAGAATAACGACAATCAAGAACAACCGAAAAGCAAATTTCAGCAAAAGATATTTCTTTTTCGGCAAATTCGATTCCACATTTTTTTTATCTTTAATATCAGCCATATTTTCAAATTCCCCATTTGCTATTTTTATTTTCTTAGTGTATATAAATAAAAAAAAACTTTCAATAAAATAACGGAAAAAAACGCAATGTTGGTATTTGGAATAGAGAGCAGCTGCGATGAAACGGCAGCCGCCATTGTTAACGAAAAAAAAGAAATTGTGAGTGAATGTTTGTGGACACAAATTGAAGACCACAAGATTTATGGCGGGGTTGTGCCGGAAGTTGCTGCCCGCGCTCATCTGGAACATATTGATGAGATTATTGACCATACGTTCAAAAGAGCCGGCTTAAAACCTCAAGATGTAGATGCTTTTGCCGCCTCTGCCGGACCGGGACTGATTGGCGGTGTGGTCATAGGGGTTATGGCCGCCAAAGCTTTAGCCTTGGCGTTGAACAAGCCTTTCGTTGCCGTCAATCATTTGGAAGGCCATGCTTTGGCTCCGCGCTTGACCGGCGATGTTGAATATCCTTATTTATTGTTGCTTGTTTCCGGCGGACACTGCCAAATTTTGATTGTTAAAGGCGTAGACGACTTTGAAAGATTGGGCACCACAATTGACGATGCGGCAGGAGAAGCTTTTGACAAGGTTTCCAAAATGCTCAATTTAGGCTATCCCGGCGGCCCGATTATTGAAAAAATGGCCGAACTCGGAGATGAAAACCGCTTTATTTTGCCGCGCCCGTTGAACAATTCCGGCGATTGTAACTTGTCTTTTTCCGGGCTTAAAACCGCTGTAAGAAAGATTATTGAATCATATGCCGCGGATTGTGTTCTGGAACATGCCAACATAAACAAACAAGACACGGCCGACATTTGCGCCAGTTTTCAAAAAGCCGTGGCTGATTGTCTGATTCACAAGCTTGAACGAGCCATCAAAGTTTTCAAACAAAAATATCCGCAAGGCAAAGACATTGTAGTTTCCGGCGGCGTTGCGGCCAACACATATTTGCGCAAAAAAATGGCAGATTTGGCCGCAAAAGAAGGGCTCATATTCTCCGCCCCGCCCATTCGTTTTTGCACCGACAACGGCGTGATGATTGCCTGGGCTGGCTTAGAGCGTTTTCAAAAAGGCTATACCGACGAGCTCGACTTCAAACCGCGCCCGCGTTGGCCTTTAGATGAAAATGCCCCCAAAGCGGCCGGTGCCGGAGGTGTTAAGGCATGAGAAATAAAAAAGAAATCTTGGAGATTATGCAAATCTTCCAAAAAGAAGATCCCAATCCCCGTTGCGAGCTGGATTATAAAAACGCTTTCACACTGTTGGTTGCTGTTGTCTTGTCGGCACAAAGCACGGACAAAGGCGTCAACAAAGCCACCAAAGCCTTGTTTGAGGTGGCAGACACGCCGCAAAAAATGGCAAATTTGGGTTTGGAAAAAATCAAAGACTATATCAAAACCATCGGCTTATATAACAACAAAGCCAAAAATATTTTAGCTTTGAGCCAAGAGTTGGTAGAAAAATATCAAGGCATTGTTCCGGAAAACAGAGAAGCCTTGGAAAAACTTCCCGGCGTGGGCAGAAAAACCGCCAATGTGGTGTTAAATGTTTGGTTCAACCAACCCACCTTGGCTGTGGACACACATGTGATGCGTATATCTCATCGCTTAGGCTTCAGTGCCGGCAAAACGCCTTTGGCCATTGAACAAGATTTGATGAAAGTTTTGCCGACCGAATATGTGAAAAATGCCAATCATTGGCTGGTTTTGTTCGGACGTTATATTTGCAAAGCGCAAAAACCCGAATGTGACAAATGCCCCATTGCCGCATATTGCCACAGCAAAGACAAAAGAATATAAAAAAGGCTGAGAAATCAGCCTTTTTTATTAACCATCTTCCAAATGCAGCAAAACCGAAACACTAATCATTGTGGCGATCAGGGTTGGAGCACAAACCGCCAAAAAGGCCGGAATAGTTCCGTTTAACCCAAAGGCATAAATGAGTTGTGACATAAAATAGACCACAAAGCCGGTGGTAATACCGCCCACAATCAAAAACATCACGCCGCCGCGGCGGTTATTGGAGCGCAGTGCAAATAATGATGCAACCAAAACCATGGCACAAAGCAAGAAAGGAGAAACGAGCAAAGAATAATAGCGCATCAAGTGCTTTTGTGCTGAGAAACCAGAGTTTTCATAAAAGCGAATGGTATCGGGCAAATCCCAAAAAGAAATGGCATCAGGTTCCACAAAATTTTCCTTGATTCGGTCCACCGTAAGCGCCGATTTATATTTCAAACTGCTCAAATTTTGGGTAGGTTTTCCGGCCTCATAAACCTTAACATCTTTAAGATCAAAATAGCCGTCATGCAGCTTGGCGGCAAAAGCCTCCAATCTTCTTTTGGGTTGCGATTGGCGGTTCATCTCCAAAATGCTGACATCACGCAAGAGCAAAGAATCTTTACCCTCCTGGCGGGCAGATTTTGCCTGCATCACCTGAAAGGTGTCTTCATCAACGGCTTCTCTTGTCCACAAACCCTTATCAGAAAACAACACCGCATTCGGATTTCTTGTATCAAAGCGATAATCAAGCGTTTCATAAATCTCATAAAGACGCGCGGCAATGGGGTTAACCAAAGCCACATTCAAAACACCCAAAACAAACACGGCAAACAAAACTGGCGTCAAAAAGCCCCAAATAGAAACGCCGGCCGCGCGAATAATCACAAACTCATTACTTTTGCTCACGCGCCAAAAAGTTGCCATAGCGGCAATCATCATCACAAAAGGAAAGACCATATCCAAAGTTTTGGGCATTTTGGTCAGAGCAATTTCCAATAAGAACCAAAAAGTCACGTCATCGCGGCCGGAAGCTTTACGCAAGAGCTCCACCATCTCAAACATCAAGACCACGCCGACCACCATCATGAGGACGGCAAGGAAATTATAAACAATTTGTTTGGCCAAATAACGACCCAAAATAGACTTAGGATTCATGTTTCATCTCTTTAATATTTTATAGCAAGATAAAGCATCAAAAACAAAATAGCAAACTAAAAATCAAACATTGACAAATAGCGCTCAATACTATCAGGCAAAATCACAACAATATTTTTGCCTTTCATTTCCGGGCGCTGACCGAGTTTAACAGCGGCAAACAAAGCAGCCCCTGCAGAAAGACCGGCAGAAACACCTTCCAAAGCACCCACTTGTCTGGACATATTTTCAGCCTCTTCATCTGCCACATCAAAAACTTCATTAACCAAAGACTTATCATAAAACTCCGGCACAAATCCGGCGCCGATTCCCGGGATTTTATGGCTGCCTGCGGCGCCGCCGTTGAGCACGGGGCTGGACTTTGGTTCAACCGCCATCACATACAAATCGGGATTGCAGCTTTTTAAGGTTGAAGCCACACCGTTAAGCGTTCCGGCTGTTCCCACGGCACAAACCAAAGCGTCAACCTCACCGCCGGTATCTTCAATAATCTCAATACTTGTGCCAAATCGGTGTGCATCGGGGTTAGCCTGATTGGAGAATTGGCGCAAGAGAATAACATTTTCATTTTTTTCAGCCAACATATCTGCCTTGGCAATGGCACCCTGCATACCGTCTTCTTGCGGAGTCAAAATCACCTCGGCCCCAAAATGGCGCATAAGCATGATTCTTTCTTTGGTCATATTTTCCGGCATGGTAATCACGAGTTTATAACCTTTGGCGGCGCAAATCCCGGCCAAGCCAATGCCTGTATTGCCGCTTGTTGCCTCCACAAAAACCGTATCCGGCGTGATTTTATGTGTTTTTTCAGCCTGTTCAATCATTTTAAGCGCCACGCGGTCTTTAATGGAAAAGAGCGGATTTAAGAACTCACATTTTGCCAAAATATGCGCCTTCACATGAAAATGTTTTGCCAGGCGAGAAAGTCTGAGTATAGGGGTTTTACCCACCAACTCGGTAACGGAATTATAAATTTTTTTCATTTTATCCTCAAAAGCAATCTTAAAATGTTCATAACAGGCAATTTATGCTTTTAATAGGAGTAACATTTAGCTACTATTAACGCAAGTTTTAAAAACACAAATTTTGCAAAATGAATAAAAAATTATACATAATTTTGAGTTTATTAATCATGTTTGGCAACATTCAAACGGCATCGGCCACCAGTTTGGATGATATTTATCGTGACATTGTGAGAGATAACAACAGCGGTTATCTTCCCATATTTGTGCGCAACCGCAACCGGCCGGAGCTTTTGTTTGATGAGCCGCAAGTCAAAACGGAAGAAACATCTGCAACAAAAGAAAAAATTCCCGTTGTTAATTTGACGGATGAAAGAAAAATCAGACAAGAAGAATTGCTGGCAGCACAAGCACGTTGGCAAGCCGCAAAAAAAGCCATTCAAGAAAACAACATCACACCCAAAGACTTAAAAATCTTAGACGAGCATGTTGCACAAAATGATGCACAAGCCGTTGAAATAAAAGCCTGGATGTATGCCAAAGGCCGCGGTGTTAAAGCAGATCTGATAAAGTCTTTCCGTTTATACAGAAAAGCAGAAAAGCTTGGTGTGCCGGATGCCAAAAAGAACGCCGCTCAGGTATACAGAGCCATGAACCGCGAACAAAGAGAAAGCTTGGCTTCAGCCAATAAAGAAAATTAAAATAAAAAAACTTTTGTTAACCAATCATTAACCTCAAATGTGCTAGTTTTGAATATGGATGAAAAGGTTTGAGTAAGAAAGCCGCATCCAAAGTATTGCAATATACAAAAAGTAGTTGGTGGATATGTCAGAAATAAGTTTAACAGCGTCCATGCGCAGCAATTTGTTAAGCTTGCAACAAA
>CALXWB010000012.1 GCA_944392225.1 uncultured Alphaproteobacteria bacterium
AAAAAACTACAGAACGGTCGAAATTCATGTACTTCTTGTACACTAGAATTTCGACCGCTTTGTTTTTCACGCTATAATCCTCAAATCTTGAGCTTTTAGCAAAGTGCTATGTGGCGCTTTTGTTCTAGCGATTAATCGCAAAAATTAGAAAGAGCCGAAAATTCATGTACTTCTTTGCTTAGGCATCTAGTTTTGCTGCGGCGATTATCATCACCTAGCTCAACAAGATGTTCCAAAGACCTTGCAGATAAAAATGCCATATTAAAGGCATTTTTACTTAGCGGTTACTAGGATTTTCGGCTTTTCTATTTTTGCTTCTACTCATCTCAATTATCGAGTTTCTATAAGTGCCTTGTGGAGAGTTTCGCGCGCGTGTCTTCGAGAGACTTGTTTTTTTGCGTTATAATCTCCAAATCTTGAGCTTTTTGCAAAGTGCTATGTGGAGCCTTTTTACTGTGTGTTTTGAAAAGACTTTTTTGTTGCACTTTTGCTGAAATAAGTTAAAGTTTGTTTATAAAAAATATTATTAATATTAAAAATTAAACGTTATGGAAAAATATTATTTTGTTGGAGGAAAGGGAGCGGTAATTTCTGAAATTATCAATATCCTTAAAGAAAAAAACATTGCTTATGAGCGCGTGCCGGAACAAAAATACGGTATTTATCGGGTTTCTCAGGAACAAATTGATTCTGTGCTAGCTCAAGGAAAAAAGCCCTATCTGATTAATGTGACAGGGCATGTTGAAAATGCAATCAGCATTCCTAACTTTTGTAACCATCTTTATGCTTCGGCACTTGAGCGCGTGGCTGTTGAAAATGGTGTTGAGCTTTCCGCATGGCAGGCTTTGGTTCAGCTTAATGATGAAAATCGGTTCAAAGAATATCCTTATGATGTTCATCAAATCGGAGAGTTGGTCCGCTATGGCTATTCTCATCAGGAGATTGATAAGGTTAGAGCTTATGACCGTGCAGAAAAGGGCGTAACGCCAGAAGAAGAGGATGCGGCGGAAGATTGTATTAGCAAAATGTCTGTTCGCAACAAGCTTTTGGTTGTGACAAAGTTGCCGCATGAAAAATATAGTGCCGTGCTTGATCGTCTGTTTTGGCAACAGCCGGTGCAAAATGTGGTGATTTTTACAACAACGGGGGCTTTTTTATATGCCGGTTTTGCGGATATTGCCGCGCGTTTGTTCATGGCAGGAATAGGGGCTTATTCGTTGTCTTTTGCCTTTGTTGAAGGTTGGTATAATGCGGAAACAGATGTCAACCGAATTGTAAAATTCTTAAGTTATGCTTCAAGAGAAAAGGTGAAAGACGGCTTGCTTTGAACATGTGCTTTTTTTATAAAAAAAGCTTGATTTATTTTCCAAACTTGTGTATCTAATAATACGCAAGTTTGCATAGGGGTATAGCTCAGTTGGTAGAGCGTCGGTCTCCAAAACCGAATGTCGTGAGTTCGAATCTTACTGCCCCTGCCAATAAAAAAAAGCCACTTTTTTAAGTGGCTTTTTTTTATTGGCATTTAGGGACAGTTAGGTTCGAACTCACGAGAAAGTGAGTTTGACAAGGAGGTTAAGGCACACGGGGGTGTGCCGGTCGGCCAAGCCGATAACCGACGCAGCAACTTAGGGCTATGGCCCTAAGTCATCGTCTGCCCCTGCCAATAAAAAATAACCGTCCGAAAGGGCGGTTTTTTTTTATTGGTATTTAGGGGAAGTTGATGAGAACTCACGAAAAAGTGAGTTCGACTTTCACAGAGAGACGAGCGAATGCACGCCGATGAGAGAAACGAACGAGCACGAAGGAACAAGCATTGCGAAGCAATGTCACGGACACTCTTACTGCCCTTGGCTACTCAAGATGAAGACGCTTTAATGCATTTTTTTCTTTTTTATCAAGCTATTAGAAAAGGTATTGAATAAGTATTTAATTTGTGTTAATATAAATTATATTTTGTATGAACTTAGAATGAGGTCAAATATGTTTGAAAAATTTAGCTCAAAAGTATCTGAAATATATCAGTTCAATGTTGATGAACTTATTTCAGGGTTTGATGAAAAAACACAAAATTCCGTGAAAAAATTGATTAAAGAGCATAAAATCAGTTTTTCTGCTTTGAATCCGAATTATGATGCGAGTGCGCGTGCTTTAGGGTTCTTTTTGTGCGATATTTATAGAAAAGCGGTTGAAGATTGGAAATCCAGTCCTACGGTTGACTTTTTTTATGATGGCAGAGAAAAAAAGTTGTTTGATATTGAAAAAGAACAATATGCAAAATTGCCTAAAAAATTCAGAGGACTGTATCAATACGATGCCAGCATAGATAAGTATCGCCCCAGAGGTAATGTCGATGTCTCAACGCATCCCGGCTCTCTTATTTTGAAGTATAAGAAAGGTGCGGATAAGAAACAAATACAGAGTTTGATTTCTTCTTTGGACGTCCTGTATAACAACGGTAAATTGAAAGAATTATTTCAAGTTTTATCTCAGTTATCAAAGCTCACAAAAGTTGAAAATATTGTCGATAAACGCAGAGATGCTGAAAATTCCGGATCTACTTTTTTGGCACAAGAGCTATATAATGAAAATGAACAAGAAGGATCGCTCTTAAGGGGGTATGAGGAGATAATAAAAACTAATAGTGAAGTTGATAGGGCAAAGCGACAAGCGTTAAATGAATGGTCGGATGAAAGGTGGGCCAGAACGAAAACATATAACGAAGATTTGAATGCGGCAAAGAAAGCATATGACGAAGATCTGAATGAGGTAGAGGCAGAATATCAAGAAGATTTAAGGAAGATAGAGGAAAAACATGAAAAAGCTCTGAAAAGGGTAAAGGGAAAGCTCCACGCAGCCCTGCATGAGGTAAACGAAGAGCATAAAAAAGGTAACGAGGAAAGGATAGTAAAGACATTAGATAGTTTTAAGGCAGCTGAGGAAAATGGCTTGGATAGGAAAAATGGCATAATAGGTCTAGTAGGAGACATATATAGGAGATGCATGGGAAGAGGAAAAAAATAAGGTTTATTATTGTAAAAGAACCGCTCGATGAGGGCGGTTTTTTTGTTGCTTCAAGTTTCAAACTATGATACATTAAAAGAGGTTAAGTATTATTGTTCCTATAATAGCACTTAGAACTGATTTCTCAGCAGAAGCGTTTATGTTTTCGCATCAAGATATAAACAGAAGCTTCAGTTTCTGCTGTTGAGCCGTGGATGGCAAAAGAAATTAAGCTAAAAGTAAAGATAGGATTTGAGCTGATAGGAAAAACAGAATTTGTGTTTTTGTTGTTTGTTCCTAAATGACGTTCGCCATATTATGAAAAAAACACTTTCCAAACTGATTCCCAAAGAAGGTTTCGCAGATGATGTGATCTGAGCTGGAAATGGGACTTGGGATAAGGTTTGGGAGAAAAAATTTAAGTAATTAAATTTTTGGAGCGCTCTTGTTTAGAGTGCTTTTTTTTGTGACTAAAACTTTTTTCATATTTATCTTTATCGCTCTTTCTTTGAGATATATTTGGTTAAACCGAGAATATAGTTATTGACATATCTGAAATTATTTAATATGTTTGCCACAATAGTCGGAGCATTGCTGCCCGAACGGTTTGTTGTGGGTGGCGGGTTCTGAAGTTTTTAATTTTTTTTAATTGTAAGGTGGATATAGTCCATGGCAAAAGTTAGTCCAATTCAGTTTTTTAGACAGGTTAAACAAGAGGTCAAAAAAGTTACTTGGCCAACCAGAAATGAAGTGGTTAAAACTTCTATTGTGGTTATTGTTTTGGTGGCAATTGCCGCTACGTTCTTTTTCTTTGTCGACCAAATTTTAGGTTGGGCTGTGCAATTGGTTTTAGGTCTTGGAGATTAATTTTATGGACGCTCGTTGGTATGTTGTTAATGTTCATTCAGGTTCGGAGAAAAAAGTTGCCGAATCTATCAAAGAACAAGCTGTTCTTAAAAAAATGGACGATAAAATTTTTGATGTGATGGTGCCGACCGAAGAAGTGGTTGAAATTAAAAAAGGTGCAAAAGTCAGCTCTGAACGCAAGTTCTTCCCCGGTTATATCTTGGTGAAAATGATTATGACCGATGATGCTTGGCACCTCATTAAAAATAACCCCAAAGTGACCAACTTCTTGGGTAGCCGCAATAAGCCTTATCCCATCACCGAGGCTGAGGCTCAACGCATTATGACTCAAATGCAGGAAGGTATTGAACGCCCGCAAACAATCGTTAGATATGAAGTGGGTGAACAGGTTCGCGTTAATGACGGGCCGTTTG
Source organism: uncultured Alphaproteobacteria bacterium (assembly GCA_944392225.1). Taxonomy (GTDB): domain Bacteria; phylum Pseudomonadota; class Alphaproteobacteria; order RF32; family CAG-239; genus CAJLXD01. The sequence continues at coordinate 4,281 of CALXWB010000012.1, forward strand.
CTTCTTTCATCGGTTTGGTTGAAGAAGTTGATGCCGAAAAATCTCGCTTGAAAGTTTCTGTTTCTATCTTTGGGCGTTCTACCCCGGTTGAACTGGAATTTTCTCAAGTGGAAAAAGTTAAATAATCTTTTTTTCTTTTTATTCAAAGCCTCTCATTTGAGAGGCTTTTTTTGTGGCGGTTTATCTATTTTTGTTGTATAATTATTATGGTTTGATGTTGTGGAGACATGCCATGAGTGAGGTTAGTAATAACGATAGCGATAATAGTCTTGATTTGAGCAAGTTTTATGATCTTGATATACAAGATGAAAAAGCCGCTTTCAGAGTGCAAAATCAAGATTATTTTTCCGAAGTTGCATCAACACTTTCAAAGGCCAAAAATGCAAAAGCAAAGCTGGCTCATATGCAAGTTGCATTGAAAGCAAAAGTTCTGCAACTGAAAAAACAAATTGAAGAACGGAATAAGGCTAATCTAAATCAGCAGAAGCAAGACGCAAAGACAAATCTTATTGTTTCTGAAAAAGGTGAAGAAAAAAATGCTTCAAAGCAACAAAGTGATGATGAAGATGATTTGCTCAAGCAGGATCTTGCTTTTTGTCAGAGAGCTTTGGTTGAAGGCCTGCAAATTGACAGCGAGATGGCTCAAGGAATTTCTACTCTGGAAAATATTTCAGCAACCGGCGAAAAACAACCATATAAGGTTATTGTCGGTATTGCTCTGAAACCATTGCCCAGTGACAGGTCTAAAGAAAAAAATAATGATAAAAACAAAGAGGGCAATGAGTCAGAGGAAAATATGCAATCTTGGCAAAATGCTCAGAAAGGAAAAATAACTGCGGCAGATATGAAAAATTTGCGTAATGGTGAGCCTTTACACCCATCTCAAGGCGGGCATAAACAAAGTTCAGGCAGAAGTTTGCCGCCAAATATGCAAGTGCGAGATTCTATAAGACAACGCTCCGGGTATGGCTATTAGGCCTTTTCTGCCCAACCCGGTGCGGCACGAGACCAAAGACGCGTGTCTTTGCCTTTGGGCTTGGCCATGATTCCTCCCACAGTGGGTTTGATGCAGCCGGTGGTTTCGGGATAGGAAAAAGGCTCTTTGGTTAAATAGCATTTGGCCATGTCGGCAAAAATTCGCGCTTCCATGTATTTGCCGTTATAACCATATTCATCAGACCATTTGACAACAGCGCCGGGGGTGAGCAATTTATCAAAAACTTCTTGATGCTCGGGCAGCACATCGGCATCTCCGTGGAGCAGATTCTTAAAGTCATTCAACACAATCGGGTTTTTCCACCCGCCGCCAAAACATAGAAAATATTTTGGAAACTCCACATCTTGCGGAATGAAACTCAAATTATAAACCATGATATAAGCGCTGAAAAACTCAACCGTGCGCAAACGATCAACAAAAGCAATTTTGCTGTCTAAAAGCTCGTCAATATAAACATACCACGCCGGATCGGAAGATTTTGGCGGCGGTAGGGTGATGAAATTTTCATGGATATTGGTGACAACCGCATTTTCAAAAAGCTTGCGCAATAAAGAATAGTTGATTTTGCCGAGCTTTCCCATTTTGCCATCGGTATCGCAGGGCAGGCCTTGTTCATTTTGCATTAAAAGATCAATAAAATGGTTGAAGGGACCAACATCCCAACCCATAACCTCTTGCCGGGAGGTGATTTTGTTTTGCGAAATCAGTGCGATGTTTCCCGTGTTGCCGCCATTGCAAAAAACAAGGGGAAAAATGTGTTTGTTGATTAAATCTTGGGCAATATGTTGGTTGTGAATGGGTGCAAGCGGCGCTCCTTCGCCAAAGTTCATAATATCGTCGGAGCGAAAATCATAAACCACGGGAATGCCCGTTAAATCGGCAAGCATTTGTCCGCTGCCAACCTGAATGGTATATATTTGCGAAACTTCTTTGCTTTGGGCAATGGAAGGAGGGCAATGAGCACAGGTTTGCCCGTGAAAGCCGATGGCATCAATGCTTTTTTTGTCGATATGATTTTCTTTAAGCATTTGGTTGACGGCTTGAGCCACAAGGCGAATATATTCATCATGCAGGTCTTGAAAGCGATTTTCTTCTTTATCGGCAATGGCTTGGATGTTGCCACTGTTTTGTGAAAGCAAAAATTTGAGTTGGCGGAAACGGTTGGCCAGAGAAACAGGAATATTTAATGAAAAGCCACAAATGTCTTTGATGTGCGAATCGCAAAATTCGGTTAAAACCACATCAACGGCATCCAGCGAGTTGCCGGTCATGATACCGATACAGCGGTAGGTTTTTGCGCTCATTTCTGCCTCCTCAAAAAACTGTTTTTGAAAGGATAGCAAAAGAAAATTCATTCGTCCACAAATTTAAAGCCCCGTGAAGTAAATCAGGGGCTTGGGTTAATAATTATTTTCAGATAACTCGTAATGAAATTTTTTGATTGTGAAATTTGTCGATTTTACAATCAATTTCCCGGCCGGTGCGTGCATGTTTACAACGTTTTGTCACGGCATAAACATTTGGTGCCAGACAAACGGTCATCGTTGCGCCGGTAAGGGATTCAATCTTGCCTTGAACCATGCTTCCCACAGGGTGAGCCTGAATAAACTCATCGGCAGGGAGAATGCAAGGAATAACCTCATAGTTGAGATAATAAAAATTCTTGGATGGTTTAAGAATTTTTGTTACCTTGACATCTATAATCTGCCCGTGCTTGAAAAACGTGTGCGGATTGAGATGTAGTCTTTTGATGAAAAATGCAGCAGTTTTTTTCATGGCTTCTAATTTGCCTCGGATGAGGGCAAAATATTCCACTTCAAAAAGTACACGATCATTTTTTACTTTGGTTATGACGGCTGAGTAAACCTTACCTAGACCGTCAGAATCACTTGTCTTCATAAATATAGAGTTTAACGGTTGCCAAAATAATTTTTATCTAGGTTTTTGTTAACATATATAATTATGTTTTTCAAGCAAAATTTAGACAAAATTCACAGGCTTTATATTTTTTTTATGACTCTTATCAAGGACTTATGTGAAAAAATTTACAAAAAATACTTGCAATCTAAAAAAGCTGTGGTATACAAAAGCGACTCTTAAAGGGATTCTTGTGTCCTTTTATGAGCGAATCGTTTTAACATAATTTCGTGGGAGACCAGCCATGGTCCAACCACGAACCTGGAAAAATTGAGGTATATAATGGCTAAGTCTAAGAAAAAAATTTTAGGTTTAATCAAGCTTCAAATTCCGGCCGGTAAAGCTAACCCGTCTCCTCCGGTGGGTCCTGCTCTCGGTCAAAAAGGCTTGAACATCATGGATTTTTGTAAGCAATTTAATGCTGCAACCCAAAAAATGGAACCGGGTATCCCTGTTCCGGTTATCATCACGGCTTATGAAGATAAATCTTTTACCTTCATTACCAAATTGCCGCCGGTCAGCTACTATATCAAAAAAGCTGCCAACGTTAAAAGCGGTTCTAAAGAACCGACCAAAACCGTTGCCGGTCAAATCACTATGGCTCAAGTTAAAGAAATTGCCGAAACCAAAATGCCGGATCTTAACTGCTCTACCGTTGAAGCAGCTATGAACATGGTTAAAGGTCAGGCATATTCTATGGGTATTAAGGTTGTGGAGTAGTGTGATGGGAAAAAGAATCGTAAACGCTTATAAAACAGTTAATAAAGATCAGGCTTATGGCTTGAAAGAAGCTGTTAAAATCGTTAAAGAAAACGCTACTGCTAAATTTGACGAAACCATTGATGTTGCTATCAACCTCGGTGTTGACCCGAAATATGCCGACCAAATGGTCCGCGGTGTTTGCTCTTTGCCGCACGGCAATGGTAAAACCATTCGCGTTGCCGTTTTGGCTCAAGGCGAAAAAGCTGATGAAGCAAAAGCTGCCGGTGCCGATATTGTCGGTGCTGAAAATTTGATCGATTCCATCCTTTCCGGAAAAATCGATTTCGACCGCTGCATCGCTACTCCTGATATGATGGGTCTTGCCGGTAAAGTTGCTCGCGTTTTGGGTCCTAAAGGCTTGATGCCGAACCCGAAACTCGGAACCGTTACCATGGATGTGACCAACGCCGTTAAAAAAGCTAAGGCCGGTGAAGTTCAATATCGTGTTGAAAAGAACGGTATTGTTCATGCCGGTATCGCTAAGGCTTCTTTCAGCGAAGATCAAATCTATGATAACGCTAAAACATTTATTGATGCCATTATCAAAGCTAAACCGGCCGGTGCCAAAGGAACATACTTGAAGAAAATTTCTTTGAGTAGCACCATGGGCGTCGGTGTGAAGGTTGATTCTACCGCTTTGTAAGGCTCAAGGCTTGGCATGGATATGTTCTGTGCTCCAAGCTTTTTGAAAAGTTTTGGGTGGTGAACTTATCACCGCCCGCTCTCCAAGGGGCGAGGGCGAAGAAAGTAAGTGTGCGGGCGGTTGCCTGAAATGCTGAATTCAGAGCTCGGAATTTTCCCTTGGAAACTGTCCAAGACCGTAGGTGGTCAAGGTTGTTAAAAAGGTGAGGGCGCTTTTGTGTTAAAGGATGTCCGAACTGATTTGAAAACCAAAATCTTAAATATCCTACGCAGACGGGAGTAAGAAAAATTTTAATATCTTTTTTCTCCTGGACAGATTAGGTCCCGCAGTGGGCGAGGTTGAAGAGAAGGGCGTTTGCTTTTCTTGAAACAATGCCGATTGCGGAAATGTGTTGAATGCATCTTTGATTTAAAAAGATGTTTTTTTGGAGACAATAAGTGAATCGCGAAGAAAAAGCACAATTGCTCAGCGAACTGAATGAATTGTTCAATAATTCAGAAGTTGTGGTGGTTTCTCACTACAAAGGCTTGACTGTGGCCGAAGTTTCTGAATTGCGCAACAATATCAGAAAAGCAGGCGCTGGCTTTAAAGTTACAAAAAATCGCATTACTCGTCTGGCTCTCAAAGGCACAAAGTTTGAAGGTTTGGTCGATTTGTTCAAAGGTCCGACAGCTATTGCTTTCGCCTCTGACCCGATCTCTGCCTGCAAAGCTTGTGTTGAATTTGCTAAAACTAATGAAAAATTGCTCATCGTTGGCGGCGCTATGGGTACCGGCGTTATCTCTATCGATGAGATTAAAAAGTTGGCTTCTATTCCGTCTATGGACGAACTCAGAGCCAAAATCATTGGTTTGTTGCAAGCTCCTGCTGCTCAATTGGCAAGAGTTACAAAAGCATACAGCGAAAAAGAAGCTGCTTAATTATTTTTTACTTTTATGTCGTTATTACTTGTTAGTTTTTCGTTTATGTACTTTTGGTTGTACACTTCACTCAAAACTAACGGCGTACTAACTGTCCTAAAAATAAAAAAATAGAGTATGAGTAAAAAGATTTTTTAATTTGATTTAATTTATTTTATTGGAGAAAAAATATGGCCGATTTAGCCAAATTAGTTGATGAATTGTCAGCTTTGACCGTTATGGAAGCTGCTGACTTGTCTAAAATGTTGGAAGAAAAATGGGGCGTTTCTGCCGCTGCTGCCGTTGCTGTTGCTGCCGGTGGTGCTGCCGGTGGTGCTGCTGCTGAAGAAAAAGATGAATTTGATGTTATCTTGGCAGAAGCTGGCGCTAACAAAATTAACGTTATTAAAGAAATCCGTGCTATCACTCAATTGGGCTTGAAAGAAGCTAAAGACTTGGTAGACGGTGCTCCGAAAACTGTTAAAGAAGCTGCTCCGAAAGCTGAAGCTGAAGAAATTAAGAAGAAACTTGAAGCCGCTGGTGCTAAAGTTGAATTGAAGTAATTTCTTCTTTCAAAATAATTTGAAAAAAGCCTGTCATTTTTGACAGGCTTTTTTGTTTTCTGAGGTTGTTTAAAGTGTGTTGTTGGAAAAAAAGTCAATTAACTTCTCATTGGTTTAGAGAAAATATTGACAAAATTCTGTTTGAATGATATTTTATGTTTGTTAATTTATAATTTTAACAACTATGAAATCTGAAAATATCTCAGATACTGATTTTAGAAATCAGCCTGAAAAAAAGCAAGAAGCAAATGAAACTCAGCAGACCCAAGAGTGCGAACATGAGTGGTTTTATACCGGAGAACGGCGTTACAACCATTATATATGTGAGCAGGAATATAGGGAAGAGTGCTTACGTTGCGGTATTGTAAGATGGGTATAATCTCATCTATAATATAAAAGCCTGTCAATTTTGACAGGCTTTTATATGTCGAATTTTCTTGACTTTCTATATAAAAAGCGTATTGATAGCTCAGTAATTTTTTATTTTTATGTTATGTGCAAAAAAGTATTATTGAATCAACTGCATCGTCATTTTTTAGATGCGGTTAAAAAAGGCGAGTTTGAACTTGTCCAATATTTTGTAGAAAAAGTTCCCGAATTGAATATTAATTATATTGGAAATAATGGCAAAAGCGCTCTGATATGGGCCATTTTCAAAGGACATACGGAAATTGCCCTCTATCTTTTGAGCCGCCCCGAGATTGATTATAACTTCTCCGACTTGCAGATGAATACGGCATTGATTTGGGCTTGTGTGAAAGGCAATGTTGAGGTGGTTAATGCTTTGTTACAGAAGACTGATATAAATATTAATGCGCAAGATGATTCGGGGAGAACAGCTCTTATTCATGCGGTTAATTTTTGCTTCAAAAACATTGTTGAACTGTTGCTCAACAAACGCGGAATTTTAACCAATGTCAAAGACAATTACGGGCATGATGCTCACTGGTATGCCTCACAAAAAAAAGTGAGCATGGGAATTTGATGAAAAAAAGCAATTAATGGCAAAATAAAGTCCATTGATTGCTTTTTTTTTTTTTTGACAAAATTTAGGATGTTTTTTTATTTCAAAATATGCAATTGGTTGGTTTATTCCAAATTTTGGCAAAATGAATCTCACAGACTCTTTTGAAAAATTTTGGCTTGTGCAAAAAAGATAAAAAACTTGACTCTTTTTTTGATAAAATACTTGCTTTTTTAGACTCAAGGGTTATAAATAGACGAATTTTAAAAGTTTATTATTTTGCGAATCGCATTCAAGGGGATTTTTTATATCAAGGGTTTGAGGCGATTCACACCAAAAAATCGATTTTTGTTACATAACCATCTGCGGTCGGGGTGCGGAGATTCCGCCGGTATTGTCGCAGATTCATAACCTAAGGATTAAAGCACAATGTTGAAGTCTTATACGAGCAAAAAACGTGTAAGAAGAAGTTTCGGCAGAATCGATGCTGTGGCTGAGATGCCGAACTTAATCGAAGTTCAAAAAGGTTCTTATGACAGCTTTATCCAGGCTCCGGGGGCCGAACCCTGCGAATTTGGTCTGGAAGAAGTTTTCAAATCAATTTTCCCAATTAAAGATTTTTCCGGCAACGGCGAGTTGGAGTTTGTTAAATATGAACTCGAAGAGCCTAAATATGACGTTGATGAATGTATCAAACGTGATATGACCTATGCTGCTCCCGTCAAAGCAACCTTGCGTTTGGTTGTTTGGGATACCGATGAAGTGACCGGCGCAAAATCTATCCATGATATTAAGGAACAAGATGTCTATATGGGCGATATTCCGTTGATGACAGATAAAGGAACTTTTATCTTTAACGGAACTGAGCGCGTTGTTGTTTCGCAAATGCACCGCTCTCCGGGCGTGTTCTTTGACCATGATAAAGGCAAAACCGTTTCTTCCGGTAAGTATTTGTTTGCTGCCCGCGTTATCCCTTATCGCGGTTCTTGGCTCGATTTTGAATTTGATGCCAAAGATTTGGTCTATGCACGTATTGACCGCCGCCGTAAATTGCCGGTAACATCTATCCTTTATTCTCTCTATTCTAAAGAAACAGAAGAGAAAATTGCCGAGCTGGCTAAAGAAGGAAAGGTTATTGACCGCCACGATATCAAGGGTATGGATAAAGAAGAAATCCTTGATTATTTCTATGATAAAATTACTTACGTGGCAGATAAAAAAGGTTGGAAAGCCAAGTTTGATCCAGAGCGCTTGAAAGGCGTTAAGTTTGAGTTTGATTTGGTCGATGCCAAAACCGGCGAAACCGTTTTGGAAAAAGGCAAAAAACTTGCACCGCGTATGGCTCAAAAATTGGTTGACAACGGTTTGGAATTTTATAAGGTTGCAAATGAGCAACTTATCGGTAAGTTCTTTGCCAACAATGTGGTTGAACCCAAAACCGGCGAAGTTATTGCCGAGGCCGGTGATGAAATTACCCAAGAAGTTTTGGATAAGTTAAGCGCTGCCAAGGTTAAAGAGTTTAAAACCTTGTTTATTGACGGCGTGAATGTCGGCCCATATATCCGCAACACTTTGGCTGCTGATAAAAACACTTGCCGTGAAGAAGCTTTGCTTGATATCTATCGTGTTATGCGTCCGGGTGAACCACCTACATATGATACTGCAGATCAGCTCTTTAACGGTTTGTTCTTTGATAACGAACGTTATGACTTGTCTTCTGTCGGTCGTGTTAAAATCAATTCCGCTTTGGATATTTCTTTTGACGAAGCCCCGGATACTTGCCGCGTTTTGCGCAAAGATGATATTTTGCGTATTGTTAAACACTTGGTTGAACTCCGCGACGGTAAAGGCGAAGTTGATGATATTGACCACTTGGGCAACCGTCGTGTTCGCTCTGTCGGTGAGTTGATGGAAAATCAATATCGCATGGGCTTGCTCCGTATGGAAAGAGCCATTCGCGAAAGAATGTCTTCTGAAGTTTTGAACAATGTCAAACCGCAAGATTTGGTCAACGCCAAACCGATTGCCTCGGTTATCAGAGAGTTCTTCGGTTCTTCTCAATTGTCTCAATTTATGGATCAGAACAACCCGTTGTCCGAGATTACACACAAACGTCGTTTGTCTGCTTTGGGCCCCGGTGGTTTGAGCCGTGATCGCGCCGGATTTGAAGTCCGCGATGTGCACCCAACCCACTATGGTCGTATCTGCCCGATTGAAACACCTGAAGGTCCAAACATTGGTTTGATTAACTCTTTGTCTACTTATGCTCGTATCAACAAATATGGCTTTATTGAATGCCCATACCGCAAAGTTGTTAACGGCGTGGTGACCAAAGATGTGGTTTATCTTTCTGCCGATGAGGAAGGTAAGTTCAAAATTGCTGAGGCTAATGCCAAGGTTAAAGAAGACGGTCATTTTGAAAATGATTTGATTGCTTGCCGTAAAGCCGGTGAGTTTGAATTTGCCAAACCTGAAGAAATCGACTTCATCGACGTTTCTCCGAAACAATTGGTATCTGTGGCTACGGCCTTGATTCCGTTCTTGGAAAACGACGATGCTAACCGTGCTTTGATGGGTGCAAACATGCAGCGCCAAGCCGTTCCTTTGCTCCGCTCCGAAGCTCCGTTGGTCGGTACCGGCGTTGAAGGCGTTGTGGCCAAAGATTCGGGTGCTACCGTTGTGGCTAAACGTGACGGTGTGGTTTCTCAGGTTGATGCAACCCGTATTGTTGTTACTTCCGAAGGTGAAAATGTAACCGATGCCGGTGTTGATATCTATAAATTGCAAAAATTCCGTCGTTCTAACCAAAATACCTGCATTAACCAAGTCCCATTGGTGAAAGTTGGTGATAAGGTTAAAGCCGGTGATATTATGGCTGACGGTCCTTGCACCGAAATGGGCGAGCTTGCTTTGGGTAAAAACGTGCTCGTTGCCTTCATGCCTTGGAACGGTTTGAACTATGAGGATGCTATTTTGCTTTCTGAGCGTATTTCTCGTGACGATGTCTTTACTTCTCTCCATATTGAAGAGTTTGAAGTTATGGCTCGTGATACCAAGCTCGGACAAGAAGAAATCACCCGCGATATTCCAAACGTTGGTGAGGAAGCTTTGCGCAACCTCGATGAGGCCGGTATTGTTTATATCGGTGCCGAAGTTAAAGCCGGTGATATCTTGGTCGGTAAAGTTACCCCGAAAGGTGAATCTCCCGTTACGCCGGAAGAAAAACTCTTGCGCGCCATCTTTGGTGAAAAAGCCAGCGATGTTCGTGATACTTCTTTGCGCGTTCAACCGGGTATTGAAGGTATCGTCGTTGACGTTCACGTTTTCTCTCGCCGCGGCGTTGAAAAAGATGAACGTGCTCTCTCCATCGAGCAAGAAGAAATTTCTCACTTGGCTAAAGACCGCGATGATGAAATCAATATCATCAAAGCCAGCTTTGAACATCGTTTGAAAGCCATGTTCATCGGTCACGAAGTGGTTGATGCCCCGAAAGGTATTGCTAAGAAAACCAAGTTGACCGAAGAAGTTTTGGACAGTGTTCCTTCTTCTCAATGGCGCAAAATCGTGGTTAAAGACGAAGAAGTTATGTCAAAGGTGGAAGAACTTTGCGCTGCTTTTGATGCACGTGTTGAAAAAGTTCAGAAACACTTTGAAGACAAGGTTGAAAAGGTTCAACGCGGTGATGACTTGTTGCCGGGCGTTTTGAAGATGGTTAAGGTCTTCATTGCAACCAAACGTAAGATTCAAACCGGTGATAAAATTGCCGGACGTCACGGTAACAAAGGTACAATTTCTCGCGTGTTGCCTTTGCAAGATATGCCTTATATGGAAGACGGAACCCCGGTCGATATCGTGTTGAACCCCTTGGGTGTGCCTTCACGTATGAACGTGGGTCAAATTTTGGAAACGCACTTGGGTTGGGCCGCCAAAGAGCTCGGCAGACAGCTGAACGAAATGATGGACCAATACAAACGCGGTGAAAAGACCATCCAAGAACTTAATGACGAACTCAAAGCCGTTTACGGTGAAAAACAATATAAAGAAGATATCACTTCTTTGAATGAGAAAGAGTTGGAAGATATGGTTCACAACCTCAAAAACGGTGTGCCGATGGCTACCCCGGTATTTGACGGTGCATCGAACGATGATATCAACTCCATGCTTTCTTTGGCCGGTTTACCGACTTCTGGTCAGATTGACCTTTATGACGGTAGAACAGGTGAAAAATTTGACCGTAAGGTTACCGTTGGTATTATCTACATGCTTAAACTTCACCACATTGTTGACGAGAAAATGCACGCTCGTTCGGTTGGTCCGTATTCTTTGGTTACACAACAACCTTTGGGCGGTAAAGCTCAATTCGGTGGTCAACGTTTTGGTGAAATGGAAGTTTGGGCTCTGCAAGCATATGGTGCTGCTTACACCTTGCAAGAAATGCTCACCGTTAAGTCTGATGACGTTAACGGCAGAACCAAAGTTTACGAAGCTATCGTTCGCGGTGATGACGGATTTGAAGCCGGCGTGCCGGAATCCTTTAACGTTTTGGTTAAAGAAATCAAATCTTTGTGCTTGAACGTTGAATTGCTGAACGAAGAAGTTTAAGGTAAAGGAGTTAGATATAAATGAATGATATTATGAAATATTTTGGTCAACAGGTCTCAGGTGAATCTTTTGATCAGATTAGAATTTCAATCGCCTCTCCTGAACAAATTCGTTCTTGGTCTTATGGTGAGGTTAAAAAACCGGAAACCATTAACTACCGCACCTTCAAGCCGGAAAGAGACGGTTTGTTCTGCGCACGTATTTTTGGTCCGGTTAAAGACTATGAATGCTTGTGCGGCAAATATAAAAGAATGAAATATCGCGGCGTTGTTTGCGAAAAGTGCGGCGTTGAAGTTACACTTTCTAAAGTTCGTCGTGAACGTATGGGCCATATTGAACTGGCTGCGCCGGTTGCCCATATTTGGTTCTTGAAATCTTTGCCAAGCAGAATCTCGGTTTTGACCGATATTCCGATGAAAGCTTTGGAACGTGTTCTGTATTTTGAAAGCTATATCGTGATTGAACCGGGTTTGACCCCGCTTTCCGTTAATGAGCTTTTGACTGAAGAACAATATCAAGAAGCCATTGATGAATATGGTGAGGATTCATTCCGTGCCGGTATCGGTGCCGAAGCTTTGCGCGAAATTTTGTCTTCCATCGACTTGGAAGCCGAAAGAGATGCTATTCGTGCCGAGCTCAAAGATAATGCTTCCGAAGCCAAACGCAAAAAACTCGTTAAACGTTTGAAACTCATCGAAGCTTTCATCAACTCAAACACCAAGCCGGAATGGATGATTTTGACCGTTCTGCCGGTTATCCCGCCAGAGTTGCGTCCTCTCGTTCCATTGGACGGTGGTCGTTTTGCTACCTCTGATTTGAACGATTTGTATCGCCGTGTTATTAACCGTAACAATCGTTTGAAGAGATTGATGGAATTGCACGCGCCGGATATCATCATCCGCAACGAAAAGAGAATGTTGCAAGAATCCGTTGACGCTTTGTTTGATAACGGTCGTCGCGCTCGTGCCATTACCGGCACCAACAAACGTCCGCTCAAATCTTTGTCCGATATGCTCAAAGGTAAACAAGGTCGTTTCCGTCAGAACTTGCTCGGTAAACGTGTTGACTACTCCGGTCGTTCGGTTATTACCGTTGGCCCGGAACTCAAACTGCATCAATGCGGTTTGCCGAAGAAAATGGCTTTGGAACTCTTCAAACCTTTTGTTTATGCAAAACTGGAACTCTATGGTCATGCAACTACGATTAAAGCTGCCAAGAGAATGGTTGAAAAAGAACGTCCGGAAGTTTGGGATATCTTGGAAGAAGTTATTCGCGAGCACCCGGTGCTCCTCAACCGTGCACCGACTTTGCACAGACTTGGTATTCAAGCTTTTGAACCGGTTTTGGTTGAAGGTAAAGCTATCCACCTGCACCCGCTTGTGTGTACAGCTTTCAACGCCGACTTCGATGGTGACCAAATGGCTGTTCACGTTCCGTTGTCGGTTGAAGCTCAACTCGAAGCCCGCGTTTTGATGATGTCTACCAACAACATCTTGTCTCCGGCATCAGGCAAACCGATTATCGTGCCGTCTCAAGATATGGTCTTGGGTATTTACTACCTGACTTATGAAGCTGACGGTTTGACAGGTGAGGGTTCTGTTTTTGCCGACCAAGATGAAGTGGAAATGGCTCTCTATGCCCAAACGGTTGATTTGCACGCCAAAATCAAATGCCGTATGGAATATGTGACCGATGACGGTGAAATCAAAACCGGCATTGTTGACACAACGCCTGGCCGTATTTTGGTTTCACAAATTTTGCCGAAACACAAGAACGTTCCGTTCTCTTTGGTTAATCGCTTGGTTCGTAAAAAAGAAATCGGTGAAATCATCGATATCGTTTATCGTCACTGCGGCCAAAAAGAAACCTGCTTGTTTGTTGACAAGATCATGACCCTCGGATTTACCAATGCTTGCAAAGCCGGTATTTCTTTCGGTAAAGATGACTTGGTTGTTCCTGAAGCCAAAAAACAATTGGTTGCCGAAACCGAAAAACAAGTTAAAGAGTTTGAGCAACAATATCAAAACGGTTTGATCACCAAAGGTGAAAAATATAACAAGGTTATTGATATTTGGGCTGCTTGTACCGATAAAATCGCCGATGAAATGATGAAAAACATTTCTAAAATCGACCATGGTTACATCAACTCCGTTTACATGATGGCTCACTCCGGTGCTCGTGGTTCTGCCGCTCAAATGCGCCAAGTTGCCGGTATGCGTGGTTTGATGGCTAAGCCGAACGGCGAAATTATTGAACAACCGATTATATCAAACTTTAAAGAAGGTTTGACCGTGCTTGAATACTTCAACTCTACCCACGGTGCTCGTAAAGGTTTGGCCGATACCGCTTTGAAGACGGCTAACTCCGGTTACCTGACACGTCGTTTGGTTGATGTGGCTCAAGATGTGGTTATTACCGAACAAGATTGCGGAACCGAACGCGGTATCGTTGTGCGCCCGGTTGTTGACGGCGGCAACGTTATTGTTTCCATCGGTGAAAGAATCTTGGGTAGAACCATTCAAGAAGATGTTGTTCACCCCGAAACAGGCGAGGTTATCCTGCCTAAAGGCAAACTCGTTGATGAAAACGATGTTGAAGCCGTTGAGAAAGCCGGTGTTGAACAAGTTAAAATCCGCTCTGTCTTGACTTGCGAATGCAAAGACGGTGTTTGCGCCGCTTGCTACGGTCGTGACTTGGCTAGAGGAACCCCGGTTAATATCGGTGAGGCTGTCGGTGTTATTGCCGCACAATCCATTGGTGAACCTGGTACCCAATTGACCATGAGAACCTTCCACATCGGTGGTGCGGCACAAAAAGGTGCTGAACAAGCTTCTGTTGAAGTTTCTTTTGCCGGTGAGTTGAAACTCGAAAATCAACACCTTGTCTTTGACAAAGACGGAAACGGTATTGTTTTGTCTCGTAACTGCGAAATCGTTATTGTTGACGCACAAGGCCGTGAAAAATCTCGTCACCATGTTCCTTACGGAACCAAGTTGCTGGTTAAAGAAGGCGATAAGGTTAAAAAAGGCCAGAAAGTGGCAGAATGGGATCCGTTTACCGTTCCTGTTATTTCTGAAAAAGCCGGTAAGGTTCAATTGGTTGACCTCATCAATAATGTTTCTGTTAAAGAATCTGTTGATGAAACCACGGGTATTGTTTCTAAGGTGGTTATTGATTGGCGTTCAAATTCGGCCAATGCCGGTTTGAAACCGAGTATCGTCCTCAAAGACAAGAAAGGCAACCCGGTTACTTATGATAACGGCAAAGAGGTTCGTTACTATGTTTCCGTTGATGCCATTCTTTCTGTGGAAGAAGGTCAGGAAATTCAACCTGGTGATGTTTTGGCTCGTATCCCGAGAGAAAGCTCTAAAACAAAAGATATTACCGGTGGTTTGCCGCGTGTGGCTGAGCTCTTTGAAGCTCGTCGTCCGAAAGATCCGGCTATCATTTCCGATATTGACGGTATGGTTGAATTTGGTAAAGACTACAAAGCTAAACAACGTATTACCGTTGTGCCCAAAAAAGGTAAACCGATTGAATATTTGATTCCGAAAGGACGCCATCTCGTTGTTCAAGACGGAGATATTGTGAAGAAAGGCGATATGCTGGTTGAAGGCACACCTGCACCGCATGATATCTTGCGCGTTTTGGGCGTTGAAAAACTGGCTGAATATCTTGTTAAAGAAGTTCAAGACGTTTATCGTCTGCAAGGTGTGAAAATTAATGATAAACACATTGAAGTTATTGTTTCGCAAATGCTCAGAAAGGTTGAAATTACCGCTCCCGGTGATACCACCTTCCTCGTTGGTGAACAAGTTGATAAAGATGTGTTTGAAGCTGAGAATGCTAAGGTTATTGCCAATGGCGAAACTCCGGCTGAAGCCGATCCTGTTTTGCTTGGTATTACCAAAGCTTCTTTGCAGACAAAATCGTTTATTTCTGCCGCATCCTTCCAAGAGACAACTCGCGTGTTGACTGAAGCCGCCGTTGAAGGCAAGGTTGATAAGTTGACAGGCTTGAAAGAAAACGTGATCGTCGGTCGTTTGATCCCGGCCGGTACAGGTACGGTTCTCCGCTCTTTGAAGAAAGTTGCTGCTCAAAACGACAAGGAAATTCAAGCCTTGAAGGAAGAAGCTGCTGAAGCTCAACAGCTTGAACATCAACATGCTGCAGAAGAAAAACCGGCTGAATAAGCCCGTATTTGAAACTTGCATAAAAAAGGCTCTTGGTTTTTCCAAGGGCCTTTTTTGGTGCGCTTTAATACTGTGATTATTTACTCTTGAAACGTGTGAAATAAGCGTTATCTTATAAAAGAACAACATGTTTCAAGGAGGAAAAATGAAAAGATATTTGCTCTTAACAACAGCTTTGATGCTTGTTTCTTCATCAATGGCTTTTGCACAAACCGTGGTTGAAGATAGCCTTAGTGTTCAAGATGATATGGTTGCACAATCTCAGCCGACGGAGGTGTTCGGTGAGGCAGCAACGGTGCAAGGCGGACAAGATGCCGCGCTGGTTGAACAAGCGACCGATACCGTTAATCCTTTGGGAAACCCTATTCCCAATATGCCGGATCCAAGCCCGAGCTTGAACCAACCACAAAAAGCAGCAGTTACACCTCAGGCTGATAAAGTTGATGGTACTCTACCCGCATCTGCAATTCAGCCTATTGAACAAGAAAGCAAACAAGGTATTTTGCAGCCCGGAGAGCTTGCTCTGCCGCAACCAAGTGATAAGATTGAAAATGAACTTTACCAATCAGGCAATGATATTGTTGATGTTCAGGCTTATCCGATTGATGATGTTTCTACAGTGACAGAGCCAAACTTGCAGCCGACTATTGTGGCGCAATGAAATAAAAAAAATATCACCATTTATGGTGATATTTTTTTATTTATATCTCACGTATTTGTTTTTTTGGTGGTATATTATTTGGAATGTTCTTTTGGGGGCTTGAAGAAATTATTCTTCCTGTAGAATCTGCTATATGACCGTTATCATCAATATGTGCAAATAAGGTATATAAATTTTTTTTATCTGCTGGATTAACTTTTCCGGAAAAAATATTATTCATACTCTGAGAAATGCTTGATCTTGGAAAATTCTTTATGGCAATGCGCATTTTATAAACCACTTCGTATAAAGATATTGGGTTGGGGTTTTTTGACATTGGGTGGCGTTTAAAATCTTCAAACTTGAGTTCTCCGCGTATGAATAATTTTTCTAATCTTAAGATATCTGATTGGTTGTCAATTCGGGCTTGAGATAAGCTTGTTCCGTCAATTTCACTTTTTAGAACAATGCTGTGATTTAAATAAAAGTCTTCATTAAAATGTTTTGCTGTGTTTTCTGCGTTGGATTTTTGTTTTTTTACGATAATAATTCCCGGTTTTTGTGGTGCTTTTGTCGTCTTGGAACTCTCATTTATGGGCTTTTTTTTAAATTTTGCAAAAAGTTTTGCCCAAAAACCTTTTGTATTGTCATTATTGACTTTGTTTCTGACAACATTGTGGCTGTGTTCAGCACTGATAACATAGACTTTTTTATTGTTGCCGTTTGTATTTTTGTTTTCAGCCATAATCTTGTTCCTTTTTGTTTTATCTGATGTCTATATTATACCTTAAGTTGGCTGATTCGTAAATATATTTTTTTGTCTAGAAAATTAGTGCATTTTTTATATAATTTTATGGCAAAATAAAAAAGGACACTTGTTTAGTGTCCTTAGAAATTATATTTTAGCAAAATCAAGGAAAACGGGGCGTCTGCCTTCTTTTAGGGCTTTGAGCTCATATTTGGTTTGAACCCAATCTGCCGGTTCTTTCTTCCAGTCATTGCCGCATTTTGCCGTCCAGACAAAATTGCCGTTTTCTTTGACTTGTCTCAAGGCCCAGCCTTTATATATTTTATGGTCGGTGGCAATGCGTAATATACCGCCTTTTTTCATGATACGCGCGATTTCTTTTAAATTATCGGGGTTGACAAAGCGGCGGTGTGCATGGCGCTTCTTGGGCCAGGGATCGGGAAACAAAATATAGACCTTATCCAAAAAAGCATCGGGAATCTGTTGGAACAACAAACGAATATCATCATCAAACACGCGGATATTATCCACTCGTCCGTCTTCTAAGGTGATTTTTTCCGGCAAATGAGCGCCTTCTTTGATGCCGGTTATCAAGGAAAGCAGATTGGCAACGCCGTTTTGAAAAACCTCTGCACCGATAAAGCCGATTTCAGGGTGGTTTTTGGCTTGTCCGGCAAGGTGCTGTCCATCACCAAAACCAATTTCCAAAGCCACCTTTTCAACAGGCATAGCAAAAAGCTTTTCTTTATCAAAAACGCTGTCTTTGGTGATTTTTATTTTCGGCAAAAAAGCTTCCAGCAAGGTGGATTTTGCTTTCCTTATGATTCTGCCTTTACGCCGACCGTAAAATTTGGGCTTGTCATAGCCGTTATATGGCGTAAAAGATGATTTCTTTTCGCTGATTGTGATTTTTATGTCGCCCTGTTTAAAGGTTTTTTCGTTGCTTGTTTCCATTTCTTTTCTCTGTAAAAATTATTTTTGCTCATCATAATAAAAAAAGCCGGTAAAAACCAGCTTTTTTTACTTGAATGTGTATTTGATTATTTTTTATCAGAGTCTTCATCATCGTCATCATTATTGTTGTATGTTGTTTTTGACATGGCGATGATTAAGTCAAACATATGTTTTGCCGCTTTGCGGTTTGGAATTTTGTAATAAGCTTTAACAAGCTCAATGGTTTCTTGACGATGCATCGGATCAAGATCGATATTTTCATCTTCTTCAGCCAAAGCGAGCGGATGACTGTCGGGAATGCTGAACATTCTCGGGCTTTGGTTGGCAACTTCTTTATCCATGTCTTCATAGAAAAAGCCGATCGGAACTTCCAAAACTTTGCCAATATCCCACAAGCGGCTGGCACCAACGCGGTTCATGCCTCTTTCATATTTTTGAACCTGTTGAAAAGTCAGCCCCAACATGGAAGCCAATTTTTCTTGGCTCAAACCCAACAATGTTCTTCTTAAACGAATACGATTGCCGACATGCACGTCAATCGGATTTGGTTCTCCTTGCGGCGTGCGTCCGCGGCTTGATCTTTTAATTATTTCTGCAGTCATATTTTTATATCCTTTTATTTATCATATTATTTATATAAATATGATTTTTAGGCTATTACGTCAACAAATATTTTATATAATATGTTATATTGTTGATTTATTATATTTGCAAGCCCTTTCCTTATTTTTGAAAATTCAATTCATTAGCTTTTTTTGCCCAAATAAAAAAAAGATATTAAAATATTAATCAAACATAATATAAGAGGGACAAAATTGCCGCATTGGTTATAAATTGTGGAAATTGACGGCGTTT
This sequence comes from uncultured Alphaproteobacteria bacterium, assembly GCA_944392225.1. GTDB lineage: Bacteria > Pseudomonadota > Alphaproteobacteria > RF32 > CAG-239 > CAJLXD01. The sequence goes on from CALXWB010000012.1 coordinate 23,018, forward strand.
GCGGGAGCCTGACATCGAGATATCCCTTTTGGTTAAGGTCAATTTTGTTGATAACTTCGCCATATGGGGATATCAGCGCGCTAATGCCGGTGTTGGCCACCCGCACGATTGTTTTTCCTTCTTCTACGGCACGCAAACTTGTGCTGACAAGGTGCTGATAGGGGCCTTGAGAGTTGCCATACCAACCATCATTGGTCAAGTTTACAATCCATTTCGGTTGATTTGTTTGTGGCAAAATTTGGTGCGGAAAAATAATTTCATAGCAAATCAGCGTGCTCATGCTCGGATAATGGCCGATTTTGATGGTTTGCGGGCCATTACCTGCCGCAAAATCGGCCACCGTGTTGGTTATGGGGCGAACCCATTGCGGCAGATATGCTTTTAAGGGAATATATTCACCAAACGGAACCAGGTGACTCTTGTCATAATAGCCAACTATTTTTCCCTGTTTGTTAATGATATACATGGAATTTGCCGGACGCAGGCCGTCTTCAGCCAGAACATAGCGCACCAAACCCGTTATCAAATAGCCATTGTTGGGTATGGCTGCGGTTATTTTTTCCATATATTGCGGTTCAAAATCTAAGGCAAACGGGGTGGCTGTTTCTCCCCAGATGACAAAATCTATATCTTCCAATCCCGGGCTTTGCGACAGCTTGATATGTTCAGCAAAGTTTTCTTCCAGTTTTTGACGATTCCACTTCATCTCTTGCGGAATGGCCGGTTGCACAATGCGGATTTTAATATCTGAATCTTGTGTGTCTGCCGTATGTAAACGTATAAGCCCAAAGACATATAAAAAGGCAAAAATCAGCACAATACTGCCAACGGATGTGCGCGCGCTGTTTCGGTCTTTATTTTTTATCCATAAAAAAGGGGCTGAACAGGCCAATAAAAGCAGCAAAGATAAGCCATAGGTTCCACCAACCGAGGCAAACTGGATGAGCTCATTGCTGAAAGCTAAACTTGAACCGATTAAGTTCCAGGGAAAACCCGTTAAGATAAAGCTCCTTATCCACTCAAATATGACCCAAAAGGCAGAAAAACAAAGCCAACGCGCATAAATGTTTTTGGCATGAAAACTCAGCCAAGCCGGAAAAGCAATAAACAAGCCAAAAAAAGCACCACTTGCCAGCAAAACAAGAGGATATAAGCCGCCAAAACGCTCTACATCTATCAGCAAAGCATTGCCGATCCAAGATAGGTTGCAGGCAAAAAAGCCAAAACCGAACCAATAGCCAAAGGCAAAGCTTTGTCTTTGGTTTTGAGCGCTATTTAATATCAGCAAGAAGCTGCTCAGCGTCAAAAACAACCACGGCAGTTCATAAAACGGTGGCAATGCTCGAACACTCAGCATGCCCAAAAGAAAGCACAATATTTTTTTGTGTTCCATATTGTGCTTGAAAAAAGTTTTTATTGATTCCGGTATTTTATACAAGTTTTTATCCTAGTAAGGGTTGGCAATGTGCATGGAAGCCAAAATGGCAATTTCATAGCTTTCCATTTCTTCGGCTTCATCATCTTCCATATGGTCAAAGCCCAAAAGGTGCAAAATGCCGTGAATAAACAAATGACAATAGTGATCATGCAGGCTGATTTGTTTTTCTGCGGCTTCTCTTTGCATGGTTTCCAGGGCAATCATGATATCCCCCAGTTCAATGACGTTGCTTCTGGCAATTTCTTCATAAAAAAACTCGTCATCTATATTGGCAAAAGACAAGACATTGGTGGGTTTATCCATATGTCTGAACTTGGCATTTAAGGCATGAATATTTTCATCATTGCTCAAACATAAGTTGATATCTATGGGGTTGTCGGTTTGCAAAAAATCTATCTCTTTATGTTCTTTGACATAAGTTAAGGTTCTGTCGAGAACATCTTCGGAGAGCTCTTGCAAAGAGGAAAGGGCTTTGTTCCAGCCCTCCTCTTCAATATCAATGTTCAAATTGAAATTATTCTTCGCCATAGGTTTTTTGGCTCCTTTCTTCATAGGCTTTGACAATTTTGGCCACAAGTCCGTGTCTGACAACATCTGCCGCACTGAAGCGAACCGAACTGATTCCCGGTGTGTCTTTTAAGATACTCAAAGCATCGCGCAGGCCTGAAATCGTGCCTTTGGGAAGGTCTACCTGGCTTAAGTCGCCGTTGACTACCATGCGTGAGTTTTCACCCATACGGGTTAAAAACATTTTCATTTGCATCGGGGTGGTGTTTTGAGCTTCATCCAAAATGACAAAGGCATTGGTCAAGGTGCGACCACGCATGAAGGCTAAAGGTGCAATCTCAATTTCACCGATGGCAATTTTTTTATCAACTTGTTCGGCCGGAAGCATTTCATATAAAGCATCATACAAAGGACGCAGATAAGGATCGACTTTTTCTTTCAAATCACCGGGCAGAAAGCCTAAATTTTCACCGGCTTCTACGGCCGGGCGAGAAAGAATAATCTTGTCAATCTTGCCTTCCAACATCATGGATACGGCCAGGGCAACTGCCAAATAGGTTTTACCTGTTCCGGCCGGGCCTAAGCCAAAAACAAGCTCATTTTTCATCATCTCTTGAATATATTGAGCTTGCGTGGCGGTTCGGGGGTATATGTGGCGTTTTTTGGTTTTTAAGACAATGTCATTTAGGTTTTGCTCTTCGCCTTTTTCTTCGGTTTTGCCGCCATTCATTCTAACGGCAGCTTTGACCTCTTCTTCGCCAATCTCGATACCGCGGCTGACCTTGTTATACAAAACATCAATGGCGTTTTTGGCCAGATTTATGGCTTCCGTCGAGCCTTTGATGTTGATTTGGTTGCCAAATGAGGAGATTTCGGCTCCGGTCATTTTTTCTATCAGGCGCAGATTGTTATCTTGTGCTCCGACAAGCTGTTGCACCAACACATTATTGAAAAGTTCAAAACTAATTTCTGCCATTTTCTTACTCCTCCTTTATGCCACTCAAAGAGTTTGTGGTGGCTTCGGTTACTTTGATTTTGACGATTTTGTTTAAATATTCTTTGCCAAGCTCGGCGTGTAGGTTTTGCATGTATGGCGTGCGCCCGATGAGCTGGCCTGTGTGTCTGCCTTTGTCTTCAAAAAGAACATCATAGGTTTTGCCAATGCTTTCTTCATTGAACTTGCGCTGGTAGGAGAAAAGCAAATCTTGCAAAATGTCCAGACGCTCTTTTTTTATTTTTTCTTCTACCTGATTTTTCATAATTGCGGCAGGAGTGCCGGCGCGGCGACTGTATTTGAACGAAAATGCCTGGATAAATTTGACTTGATTAACCACATCCAATGTGGCTTGAAAATCGGCGTCTTCTTCGCCGGGAAAACCGACTATAAAGTCTGAAGACATACGCAAATCGGGGTTGGCTTTTTGCAGTTTTTCTACCACGCGTAGATAGTCTGCCGAGTTGTGTCTTCTGTTCATGGCTTTCAAAATTTTATCCGAGCCGGATTGAATGGGCAGATGTAGATAAGGCATCAGTTGTTTCAAATCGCGGTGACAAGCAATCAAATCATCATCAACATCAGCCGGGTATGAAGTGGTATAGCGCAGTCTTTTCAGACCATCTATTTTAGCTAATTCTCTCAGCAAATAGGCCAAGTTTCTTTCTTTGCCGTTTTCATCTTCTCCATGATAAGAGTTAACATTCTGACCCAAAAGGTTAATCTCTAATGTGCCGCCTTCAACCAAGCGTTTGGCTTCATCCAAAACATCTTTTATCGGGCGAGAACATTCAATGCCGCGAGTATAGGGCACAACACAATAGGTGCAAAAATTGTTGCAGCCTTCTTGAATGGCCAAATAGGAGCAACCGCCGGAAGAATGATTTTGCGGCAAAAAGTCAAATTTTGATTCTGCCGGGAACTCGGTATCAATAACGGGATGTCCTTTTTTGCGCCCGATTTTGGCCAAAATTTCAGGCAGGCGATGATAGGTTAAAGGGCCGGTGGCAAAGTCTACAAACGGGGCACGTTTGGCAATTTGCTCATCTTCAGCCTGGACCACGCAACCCATGACGCCGATGATGGTGTCTAATCCTTCTTCGGCACGTTCTTGCTTGATGGCAAAAGCACGTCCTAAGTCTGAAAAAACTTTTTCAGCCGCTTTTTCTCTGATGTGGCAGGTGTTGAATATGATTAAATCTGCGGCTTTGGGAGAATTTGCCGCGGTATAGCCCAAGGTTTCCAATATGTTGGCAATGCGCCCGGAATCGTATACATTCATTTGGCAACCAAAGGTCTTGATGTAATAATGTTTTTTACTCACTTTTGATATCCAATAATTATTTCTTCTTAAAAAATAATTTTAGGGCAAATTTGCGATAATTTCAAATGTTTTCTTGTCTGTTTTCCGATTTTTATTTTTTTTAATTTTGTGAAATATTTTTTTTATTGAAATTTTAAGGCTTTTCAATCTATCATAAAATTATAGTTTGTTATTTAGGAGTTTTTCATATGCCGGATTTGGGAATGGAGTTGAATATGAATATTTTAGCAAAATTGAACGATAATCAAAAAATTGCTTTCATGCAGGCTTTGGCTTCCTTGGCCAATGCTGACGGAAAATTAGATCCCGAAGAAATTGAGTTCATTAAAAACGTGGCCGTTATTTACGGCGTGCCCGAGGCCAGAGTGCAAGAGATTTTGTCGGCTAAAAATGCCGATGAAGTGGTTGATGCCGTGAAAATTATTGATAGTCGCCGCGCGGCTTTGGAACTTATTAAAGAAATGTGCATCTTGGCTCATGCCGATAATGAACTCACCGATGACGAGGTTTTGCTCATTGGCCGCGTGGGACAAGCTATGGGCGTGGAATTGGAAAAAATTGAGCAAATCAGCCGTTGGGTCATTGACCGTGTGATTTGGCTCGAAGAGGCCAAACTCATTTTTGAAGAAGCTTAATGCCGAGGTGATAAAATGGTGGATATTAATGCTTTAAGAGGAATTTCTTCTCCCGAGAAAGACAAGCCTCTGGAGAAAAAAGATAAAAAACAAAAAATCAGAGAAGAAAAAATTGAGCAGGGCTTGAATCGTGCCAGACCCGATATGCAGGGCTATGACAAAGATCGGGCCAAAGAAATTTTGCTGCAAAAAACGCAAAATAATGAAAAAATTCCTGATGATATGGAAGACCTTGCTTTCCAGGTGGCTCAGTCTTTGCAAACCATTGAAAATGAAACAACCCCGGTTAATGAATATTTTTACTGGATTGAAGATGCACAAGATGTCATTAAAAATATGAATGACGGCGATATTACCGATGGCGATATTGCCGCAAGAGAAGACTTTCTTGATATGCTTACCGTGCGTGAAACCGAAATGCGCGTTTATATGGATCTGTATCGGGCTTCCAAATCTCCCATGGCAAAGGAAAGATTGGCCCTGCTTGAATTGAAGTTGGCTAAATTGCAACAATTGCGCAGCGCCATTCAGGCTTCGACCAAAAGCAAGGAAGAGGCCGAGTATGAACGCCGCGTGAGTGAGGAAGAAAAGCGCTTGGCTCTTGAATATTATCGGATGTTGGAAGAGCAAAAACAAAGAGAAGATCAAACCCTCTTTGACGTGGTTGATCTTGATTATCAAATGTCTTTGCGTGCCGCTCAGACAATGATTGCCTTGGCTGCTCTTGATGAAAATGCAAAACTTTATCAGTTGCGCCAACAACGTTTTCAAAATTTTATGAGCAATCGGGCCGATAATCTTAAATATCTTGCAAAATTTGAATCGCAACAAGCTTTGCATGACAGATATGCCAAACATTTGGAAACGGCAAATTTGGTTAAGGTGGCAAATTCAGCTCAAAATGTTGGCAATTTTAATGAAGATGATAAAGTCAGACGCGATGTTTGCGGCGCCGTGTTGGAATATCGGTTGCGCGGTAAAGAAGTGCCGGAAAAGGTTTTGTATAAGCTTGGCGTGAAATCTTTTGTGCCCGAATATAGCATGAGTGAAGAAATTTTGAACAAATCTTTTGAAAACCAGACAACAGAAGAACGTATTAAGAGGATAAATGAACTTAGGGGTAGACAAAACACTTCTTCTGTTCCACAATTGGTCAACAGAAACAAAATACAATCGTTTGATTTGGGCAGATTTAATGCTCTGCAAAAACGCAATGTTAATGTGATGGATTAGGAGTGAACGAAAAATGGGTGCTTTGTTTGAACCTTTTTTATATATTATCGGCTTGATTGTCAGCTTATATTTCAAAATTGTGATTATTGAGATTATTTTGCATTGGCTTATCCATTTCAAAATTTTGGATACCAGCAACAAATATTCTCAAAAAACCATGGAACTTTTGGAAAAAGCTACTCATCCGGTTTATGACAAAATCAGAGAGAAAATTCCGGCTGTCGTTGTCAGCGGGTTCGACTTCTCACCTTTTGTCTTGTTGCTGATTTTGTTGTTTGTGAATCGTTTGATATTTGTTTTGTCTCAGTTCTTGCTTTCTTAAAAGCAGAGAGTTTGAACTTTGTTTTATGAACAAAATAAAACAGGAATTGTTTTAAGAGTTAGGTTAATGCCTAACTCTTCTTCTTGTTTGTGTAAGGGAATATTTCGGGACGCTGATAATGTTGAATTTCTTAAAATTTCAGTAGTCAGTGTGCCGGAAAAAGGCAAGGCAAATAAGGAGTTGCTTGGCTTTTTGGCAAAAAAATTAAACATGGCCAAAAGCTCTTTGGAAATTATCTCCGGCGAAACCGACAGATATAAAAAATTTTTGATAAAAGATGCTTCTGACAAGGCGCTCAGTGCTTTGCAGAATTTATATACGGAGGTTGAAAATGGCTGATGCTGTGGTTATTGACGGTAAGGCTTTGGCTTTGCAAGTCAGAGCCGAGATTGCTCAGAAAGTGGCAAAATATGAACTTAAACCAAACTTGGCCGTTATCTTGGTGGGAAATGACGAGGCCAGCCTGATCTATGATCGCAACAAACAAAGAGCCGCCAAAGATGTGGGTATGGATTGCGAAATTTATCATTTGGAAGAAAATGTTTCTGAAAATGAGTTGCTGGATCTGGTCAGACAGCTTAATGATGATGTGCGTGTCAACGGCATTTTGGTGCAGCTGCCTTTGCCCAAACATATTAACCCAACCCGCGTGTTGATGCAAATCAGTCCCGAAAAAGATGTTGATGGTTTTAACCCGTTTAATATCGGCCTCCTGCAGGCTAATTCTCCGCTTGCCATGGTTCCGGCGACGCCTAAAGGTGTTTTACATATCCTGAAATCGGTCATTCCTAACCTGGCCGGTAAAAAAGTGGCTGTTATCGGTCGCTCCAATATTGTCGGACGCCCCATGGCCGTTCTGCTCTTGAACCAAGATTGCACCGTGGTCGTGCTGCACTCCAAAACTCTCGAGCCCGAAGAAATTGTGCAACAAGCTGACATTGTTATTGCGTCTTGCGGAAAAGCACGTATGATTAAAGAAAATTGGATAAAAAAAGGTGCTGTTGTTATTGATGTCGGCATAAATCGGGTTGACGGCAAACTTTATGGCGATGTTGACTTTGACAGCGTGGCAAAAAAAGCTTCTTATATTACGCCGGTGCCGGGTGGCGTCGGCCCCATGACCATTGCCATGCTTTTGGCAAACACATATGAAGCTTTTGCTCGCCAAAATCATTTAGATATTTGATATATGGATTGAAAAAACATGGTTCTTGTTAAACATATGATGAATTTTGGGCGCAATTTTGTGCAAAAATGCTATGACTATATGATTGAGCTGGCGGCACGGCCCTCGGCACTGTATTTTTTGGCTGCGGTTTCTTTTATTGAGAGTTCTTTCTTTCCCATTCCGCCGGATGTTATGCTTATCCCAATGGTTTTGGCAACACCGAAAAATGCCTGGAAAATTGCCGGTGTGACCACGCTGGCAAGCGTTTTGGGCGGTTATTTCGGCTATGCCATCGGTGTCTTTTTGTTTGATGCCGTGGCTATGCCTTTGCTCAAGTTTTACGGTTATGCTCATGAGTTTGATGTTTTCAGCGGCTATTATCATGAGTGGGGCGCTTGGATCGTTTTCGGGGCCGGAATCACGCCTTTCCCCTATAAGGTGATTACCATTGCCAGCGGTGTGGTGCATTTGGATTTGTTTGTCTTTACCATTGCTTCCGTTTTGGCTCGCGGCGGCCGCTTCTTCCTCGTGGCTTGGCTATTGAAAAAATATGGCGAACCGATGAAGGTGTTTATTGAAAAAAACTTAGGCATGCTGGCCGTGGCTTTCTTTGTTTTGCTGATCGGCAGTTTTGCTTTGCTTAAATATTTATAATAATAAAAAGGCCTCCTTTCGGAGGCTTTTTTATTATTGGTCTTTGTGACGAAATGTGATACGCCCTTTGGTTAAATCATATGGCGTCATTTCAATATCAACCTTATCTCCGACCATAACGCGAATACGAAACTTGCGCATTTTGCCGGCGGTGTGTGCCAAAATCTCTACACCGTTTTCCAATCTTACTCGAAACATGGCATTGGGAAGTTTTTCAATGACTTCTCCCGTCAGTTCCAAGAGCTCTTCTTTACTCATAAAATAGTCCTTATCTTTATAGTTTTTTATTTATTGCCTATTTATATAACGCTATATTTTTATTTTTGCAACGGAATTTTTTATTTGTGAAGCGGAAATCTGATGCTAAAGGTTGTTCCTTTGCCAAGTTTGCTCTTCACATCTATTTGGCCGTTAAATTTATCAACAATGGATTTGACAATAGCCAAGCCTAAGCCGTTGCCTTTGATTTGGCCGTTGATTTTGCTGGTGAACAGTGGCTCAAAAATATGACCCAATATTTCCGGGGCAATGCCGATGCCGTCGTCAGATACTTTTATCAAGGCGTTTTCTTTGTTCTGGCTTAAGCTGATTTCTATTTTTCCATCCGGCTTGCCGGCGTGAATGGCATTCAACACAAGGTTGATGATAATCATCTTAAAATCGGTGGCATTGGCATAAATCTTCACATCTTGCGGGCTCTTGAGATATATGTTCATGCCTTTTATCTTGGCTTCATAATCCATTAAATCAATGATATCTTTAATGTTTTGTGTGCAATTTATCTCTGTCATTTGGTCTTGCGGAATTTGGCTCAAAGCCAGCAATCTTTCCGGCACTTTTAACGATTCAACAATCTCTTTGTTTATCAATTGTAAAAGTTTGTCGGTTTCTTCTTCTTTGTCTTTGTATTTATCTTCCAAATATTCAATGATGATTCTGATTGAACCCAGATGATTTTTCATTTCATGGGCAATGGAGCTTGATAAAAAGTTCAGAGAAGAGATTTTTTGCTGGTGTGAAAACTCAATGTCTCCGCTTAAATCGCGCATGATTTCAATGATATATTTTTTGTCTTTAATCTTGATGGCGGCAGCATTGATATAAAGATGATTGTTTGGCTTGCTGGCAAATTGTTGAATCATATGCAGCTTTTTCTTTTTGTTTTGGCAGATCTCATATAGCGGGCAGCTCACAAGATTATGATTGCAGGGAACATCTTTGTGGAAAGAAGCTTCATAACATTTGAGCTTCTTTTTATGGCTTTCTACCATTTTATAATATTCTTTGTTGGCAACGATTATGTCATAATTTTCATTGATGACGCGAAGCCCGTCGGGAATACCATCTATTATTTTTTGCAAAAAGTCTTGTGCTTCTTTGAGCTCTAAGACGTTGCTTTCCAACTTGTCCAGCATGAAGTTAAATGTGTCGGTCAGAAAATCTATCTCATCGGGAAATTTTGTGAGCTTGTCTCTTTTGACACGGGCTGAAAGTTTGCCTTTGGCAATTTCTAAGTTGACAGCCGTTAATTTTTCAATCGGAACAATTACCCAACGCCTTATCAAAAACCACATCAAAATGACCGCGGCTATGAACAAAATGGAGCTGATACCGACAAATTTTATCCCTTGATAGATGGATAAATAGCGGTCATTGTAGCTTTTTTGCAGGCTGGCTATGCGCTCTCTTTCTTTGCTGATTTGTCTTTCTATGGCGTCATTGCCTTTTTCGGAGGCGGCAACTTTAAGCTCTTTTTTCAAAGTATGGTTTTCATATAACAAACCGACAAATTGTTGGTTGCGTTCTATATTGCTTTTTAATTCTTCTTGCAGGCGTATGCCGTAGGTGAAATAAAATGAATATACAAAAATGAGTGAGGTAAACAGAAAAAATGAACCTATGGTATAAATCAATTTTTTATTCAAGCTGGTAAACATATGTTGCCTCCGTTTGTGACTTTATTTTTATTTTATAAAAAATTTTAGTTAAAATTTAATAAAATTTACGTATCCTGCAAATGTTTCACAGAAAAATGAGGCAAAAATGAAAAAAGTAATTGAGAATATTGATAAAGAACAATTATCGGAAATGGGTTTTTGGAATGATGAAAACGTGGCTTTTATCAAACAAGCCAATGAAAACGGAAAAATCATGTGGTCAATTTATGCCGCAGACGGCGAAAAAATTGCCATGACCGATAATCGTGAATTTGCTTTTATTGTGGCCAAGCAAAATGATTTAAATCCGCAATCCGTGCATTAAAAAAGCCTCCTTTCGGAGGCTTTTTTTTAACTGTTATATATCAAGGCTTTTATTTCTTGACTTGAGTTCATTTGACGCAGCTTGCTGCGGATGTTTTCATCTTTTAAAAGTCTTGATGCTTGCGCCAAAGCCGTTAAATGGTCAGCGCCGTTATCTTCAGGTGACAACAACATAAAGACCAAATCTACCGGTTTGCCGTCAATGGCTTCAAAATCAACCGGTGAGCTGAGTTTGGCAAAGAAACCATAAACTTTGTCCAGACCTTCAAAACGGCCGTGCGGCAAAGCTGTTCCTTCTCCGAAACCGGTGGAGCCCAAGTTTTCACGTTCTAAGACAGTGTCAAAGATTGTGCGTTCATTAATGCCTGTAATTTCTGCAGCTTTGGAAGCCATATCTTGCAAAAGTTGTCTTTTGCTGTTTGACTTTAATCCCAAAAATATACTTTTTTCAGACATTATTTCTGAAAGTTTCATCTATTTATGCCTTATTTTGTTAAACCTGATTATGCTTTGGGTTCAACCCAGCCAATGTTGCCGTCTTTGCGGCGATATACCATGCTGATGTGGTTGTTGGCTTTGTTTCTGAACATCAAGGCACATTCATCTGCCAAGTCCATGCGCATCACGGCTTCACTCACGGTGCAAACCGGAATGTTGGCTTCTGTTTCGGCAATGGTGAGGGGGGCATTCTCATTAATGTCCAACTCTTCTTCCGTTTCAATCAACGGAAAAATCATTTGTTGGGCAATTTCAGCTTCATCCAAGCCGGCTTTGCCTTTGTGGTCGTTCAATCTGTTTTTGTGACGACGTAAACGTGTGGCAATGTGTTGGTTGGCCGAATCAAATGCGGAGTAAGGATCGGCGCAGCTCTCGCTGGTGCCTTTTAAAACAATGTTTTTAGCAGGATGAACCGTTACTTCGGCTTTGAATTCTTCGCCCTCTTTTGAGAAAGCTACGGTAGCACTAATCGGCGCATTAAAATATTTGTTGACGGAGTTCATAACACCTTCTTCAACATGTCTTTGCAACTTGTCGCCAATATCAACCTGTTTTCCTGTTATTTCAATTTTCATAATTAATTCCTTACAAAATATATTAAAAAACACTCTACCTATATAATATAGTCATTATTCGGCAGAATAGCAAACGTAAGTTTTTAATTAACCCCAATATTGATAAAAGTCAATATAATTCTATGCCGGGCTTTAACCTATCGGCTGCGTTTTGCCCGTTTGCGCTCGGCTGAAGAACCTATTCCCATGGCTTCGCGATATTTGGCAACCGTGCGGCGAGCAACCCTTATTCCCTCGCGCGCCAAAAGCTCCGAAATTTCATCGTCGGATAAGATATGCTCCGCCGTTTCTTCATCAGTGAGCTTTTTGATTTTGTGCTTGATGCTCAATACTGATGTTTGATCATCGCCGATATAGCTTCCGGCCGCAGCTGAGAAAAAGTATTTGAGCTCAAAGATACCCAGCGGCGTGTGCATATATTTGCCGTTGACCACTCGGCTGACCGTGCTTTCATGCATCTCAACATTTTCGGCAACATCTTTTAAGGTCATGGGCTTTAAATGTTCAATGCCTTTTTCAAAAAACAGATATTGATATTTTACAATTTCTTCGCTGATTTTTAAAATGCTCATGGCTCGTTGATGCAGCGCTTTGATTAAAAAATTGGCAGAACTCAGATTTTCTTTTAAATATCTTTTGGTGGCTTTGCTGCCGTCTTGATTCTTTATCTCGCTGTAATAATGCTGGTTGATTAAAACACGCGGCAGCGACATTTGATTCAGTTCAACATGATATATGCCGTATTTGTCTTTTTTTACAAATACATCGGGAATGATATTTTGCACCGGCTCTAAATCATAATCAGCCAGGGGTTTGGGGTTGAGGCTTTTAATCTCTTGCAAATATTGCTGCAATTCTTCATCATCAATTTGGCAGAGCTTTTTGAGCTCTTTGTAGCGCTTTTCGGCAATGAGCGGCAAATTATCAAGAAAAGTTTGTAGCTTTGTGTCTTGGGCGCCGGTGTCCGATAATTGCAGCTTCAGACATTCTGACAAGTTCTCGGCAAAAATTCCCGCCGGTTCAAAATTTTTCAGCTTTGTCAAAACTTTTTTGATTTCTTCTGGGCTGACTTTTAATCTTTCGGAGATTTCTTTTATATCACCTCTGAAATAGCCGACGGCATCTAAAAATTCGCACAAACGGTAGGCAATGGCTTGTTGCTTTTTGCTTTTGATGTCGGTTTCTATTTGGAGAGAAAGCAGTTGATAAATATTTGGTTTTGCCGATAGACGTTTTTCAAAAAAGTCAAAATCCTCGCTGCCGGCATTTTTTTTGCGATTGAATTCGTCCCAGCTGTAATTGTTTTCCAGGCTGTCATAGCCTTCCGCATCTGAGCCGGAATCGTCAAACCTGTCCGCATATTCAAAGTCTGAGACAAAATCTTCTGAAGAAGAAACGTCATCTTCTTGGTCATAATCATCTATGGTTTGCGGCTGTTCCGTGTCGTTAAGTCTGTTTTCATCTTCTTTTTCCAATAAGGGATTGTTGGCAAGCTCTTGGTTTATCAGCTCGCTTAATTCCAAATTGTTCATTTGCAGCAAGTTTATGGCTTGACGCAGTTGCGGAGTCATCAATAAGGATTGCGATTGACGTATTTCCAGCTTGGGTGTAATCGCCATTGATGAAAGCTCCGCTGATTACATGGAAAAGTTATCGCCGAGGTATACTTTGCGCACTTCTGCGTTGTTGACGATTTCGTCGGGGGTGCCTTCCATTAAAACCGTGCCGCCGTGCAAGATATATGCTCTATCGGTAATGTCCAAAGTTTCACGCACGTTGTGATCGGTAATCAAAACACCCAAACCACGGTGTTTTAACTGAGAAACCAAGTTTCTGATTTCTCCCACGGCAATCGGGTCAATACCGGCCAAGGGTTCATCCAGCAAGATAAAATGCGGTTGGCTCGCCAAAGCGCGGGCAATTTCCAAACGTCGTCTTTCACCGCCGGACAAGGCAATGGCCGGAGATTTTCTTAAATGCGCAATGGAAAATTCAGACAACAATTCTTCCAACATATTTTCTCTTTGACTCTCATCATCAATCACTACTTCCAAAATGGCTTTGATGTTGTCTTCCACGCTCAAGGCACGGAAAATGGAAGCTTCTTGCGGCAGATAGCCAATACCCATACGTGCTCTTCTATACATGGGCAAGTTGGTGATGTCTTGTCCGTCAATATGCACGTCACCATAGTCCGGCGTGATCAACCCGGTCACACAATAAAAACAAGTGGTCTTGCCGGCACCGTTCGGGCCAAGCAAACCAACGGCTTCGCCGCGCTTGATGTTTAAGGAAACATTGCGTAAAACAGGGCGGTTTTTATATTTTTTGCCAATATTAAAAACTTCCAATTTTGAAACCGGGGCTGATGATGATATGCTCATAAAAACTCTTCCTTATGTTGTTGGTGTTTTATTTATCTTTCTTTTGTTCTTTAAATATGCCCGAAACTCTTCCTTTTGAAGTCTGTCCGGCTAAAATTCTGCTCTTTCCCGTGTTTAAGTTGGTTTCGGCAAAGTCGCCTTTGAGCTTGTTGCCTTGTTGGTCAATCAAAACATTGTCAAAGAGTTTGACCACGGCCATTTTGGGTAAATATAACCCTTTGTCTGCCGTGACGGTGGCATCCTTGGTGACAATTTTGACGTTATCATAAATTTCAACCTTGTCCATGACCATGTTTCCGGCTTGGTCTTTTTTGAAAAAGGCAATCATCTTTTGAGAAAAGATTTTGTTGTTTTCTTTGTCCGTGGCCTCAATATCTCCCAAAGCGACAGCTTTTTCTTGGCTCGGATAATAGGTGATGTTGTCTTTGGCGGTGATTTCTTCTTTATCGGTTTTGAGCTTGGCCGGACGTCCTTTTAAGATGATTTTATCATTAATGACATCATAGTCCAATGTATCGCCATAGGCATTGGCTTTGGGCGAGGTCATGACAATATTGTCATAAGCATGAACTTCGGTAATGGTGTTTTTGCCGGTGGTGTCATTTTTGGCATAATAGGCTTCCATGCGGTCTGCTCTGACGGTCATGTCTTGTTTTTTGGCAACGGCATTGCCGATGGCTGTCATTTTTTGCGCCTTGGAATCCCATGTGACTTCTTTTTCGGCATCCAGCGTGATATATTGGGCCTGTGCCAGTGAGGTTAAACCGATGAGCGCTAATATGATGTAGGCAAGTTTTTGCATTTGTCTTATTCCTTTATGCCGGCTTCGCGAATCTTGATAAAGGTTTTGCCGATGAAAGTCAGTGTTCCTTTATCTGTGTCCATGATGAAACCTTCCGATGTGAGGTCGCCCATTTCTCCTTGGGCCTGAACTTTGTTGTTGCTGTGGGCAATTGATGTTTTGAAATCATAAAAAATATCGGGGACATAAATATTCATGCCTTGAGAATAATAAATTTCAACATTGTCCACCAATTGCAGCGTGTTGTCTTTTTGGTTATAAAAACCTGTTGGCGCTTTGATGTTTATCCACTCGCTTTCCGAAGTGGGCATCATGCCGTCGGGGTTTTGCAGTTTGATGAGCTTGGAACCGGGTTCGGTTTCATCAATGTTATCCGCTGTGAAGTTGTTGACGCGGTTGTTTTTATCCGTGATGTTTAAAACCGTTTTTTCAATATGGAGTTTTTCCAGCTCGCCTTTTTTGGGCAAAGTGATGTCAAAGAGAAAGCTTTTTTCATCTTGTTTCAGTGATGGAAAAATCAGCAACAAAGCCACTAATACAGCTGCAAAACTCGGCAATAAGAGTTTTGCCAGATGGACTCTCCTACTGTGCTTGCTGATGAAAGTTTCTTCTGTTTTATGAGCTGCGTGTTGCGAAGTTTCATTAAACAAAGAATCAATTTCTTTGACATCTACCACGCTTACATTACTCCCGCTCTTAAACAATCGTGCAGGTGGATGATGCCGATGGGTTTTTCATCTTGAAGCACAAAGAGTTGGGTGATGCCTTTGCCGGTGTTGTTCATGGTGTTTAAGGCTTCAACCGCCAAAACATCAGGGGAGATGGTTTTGGGGTTTAATGTCATGACGTCTTTGGCTTTTTTGGTCAAAATATCGGGCCCCAAACAACGGCGCAGGTCTCCATCGGTAAAAATACCGACCAATTTTCCTTGATTATCAACTACGCCAACGCAGCCAAGCATTTTTGAGGTCATGACCAGCAAAGCTTCCTGCATGGAGGTATCTTCCTTAACCAGAGGCATTTCTTCTCCTTTGTGCATGAGGTCGGAAACTTTTTTGAGGAAAGAACCGAGCTTGCCGCCGGGGTGGCGTTGTTTGAAGTCGGTTTTGGTGAAGCCTTTTCTCTCAAGCAGGCGAACGGCCAAAATATCGCCCAAAACCATGGTTGCGGTGGTGGAAGAAGTGGGCGCTAAGCCTAACGGACAAGCTTCGCCATCGTCAGGAAGTTTGAGCAAAATATCTCCGTTTTGTCCTAAAGAACTGTTGGGGTTTTTGGTGATGGAGATAAGCGGAATTCCATATCTTTTGCAATACAAAACTATGTCTGAAAGCTCTTTGGTTTCACCGCTGTTTGAAATGGCAACCACGCAATCATCTTGGGTGAGCATGCCTAAATCGCCGTGGCTGGCTTCTCCCGGGTGAACAAAGAAAGAGGGCGTGCCGGTGGAGGCTAGTGTGGCGGCAATTTTGGAGCCGACGTGTCCTGATTTTCCCATGCCGGTGATAATCACGCGGCCTTTGGTCTTTTGCATGATGTCAAGCGCTTTGGTCAAATCGTCGTTTAATTCATTTTCCATCATGCGCAGCGCTTCAATTTCTTTATCAATGGTTCTTTTTGCAGAAATAATATCTGGATTTTGATTGTTCATTATATCCCCCATAATATTGTATTTTAGCCTGAGAGTATTATTTTATTTTGTGAAACGCAAGTTTTTTTTGTTCTTTTTTATATATAAAATAGACTCAAAATAGACTCAATCAAAATGTTTAAGAAAAGGTAAATGAGTTTCCAAAAACGAGTCTGAGTCAAACTTTAAAACAAAATTTGTGCAAATATAATGGGCTTATAAATAAAAAAATAGACTCAAAATGATAAAAAATTGCATTTTGGCTCTTGACTAATTTGTTATCTCAATCTACTATGCCGAGAACTCAATTTAGAGGGAGGGCGCAGGTGTGCCCTTTTCCTTGTTTGAAAATTGAGCGTTTTGTTTAATTTTAATAATAACACTTAAGGAAATTGTGATGCCTACAATTAATCAGTTAATT
>CALXWB010000013.1 GCA_944392225.1 uncultured Alphaproteobacteria bacterium
AGGCACGGGAGAGTAGGTCGTTGCCAGATCTTCTAACTGCATTGTTTCCCTTCTTGTTTATTGTTGTTTATATTAAAGACCTCTTCTGAAAATGAAGAGGTTTTTTTTTGCAGAAGATAGACATATTAACCAAACATTAACCTGAAACATGGTAGCTTTAAAGACGGATGAAAAGGTTTGAGTAAGAAACCGCATCCAAAGTATTGCAATATATCAAAAAGTAGTTGGTGGATATGTCAGAAATAAGTTTAACAGCGTCCATGCGCAGCAATTTGTTAAGCTTGCAACAAATAGCAAAGTTGCAAGATAGCACGCAATTACGCTTATCCACCGGCTTAAAAGTTAATTCCGCCATAGATAATCCCAGTTCCTATTACACCGCCAGCTCGCTGAACAACCGAGCCGAGGATTTATCCGCTTTGCTTGATTCGATGGGGCAATCGGTGCAAACCATCAAAGCCGCCACCGAGGGAATTGAGAAGGCAGAAGATTTATTAGAGCTAGCCAAAGCCACGGCAACCGATATTTCAGAAAAAATCAGCAGTGAAAATATTTTTGCCATTGTCAGCACCAAAACCGAACTGTTAAACGCCGTTGATAAATGGGAAAGCGGCAACGGTCTAATTGTTTTGGCAGAAGATATCAATATGGGCTCAACCAAATTAGAGCTCAAAGACAATCAAAAACTGGTGGGCTTAAACTATATTGACGGCTCACAAAAACGCGCTGAGCTGAGCTGGACTTTTGCAGCCGGCAGCGCAGATGGTCGCGGTATGATAACGGCAGAAGACAACCTACTTTCCGACATCAAAATCACCTATAATTCAGAAAATATTGACGATAAAAATACTACCTTTAATGCGATTTATAATGACGGGCACAAACTCAACCTGCATAATGTCGATTTGACAGTGAATCATACAGCAACATGGGAAACCGGACAAATAATAAGTGGCATAGAAAATGTAAATAGCGGATTAATCCATATGAGTGGAAAGGTGACGCTAAATTCAACTTCAACACGCGCTTGCAACAGATATCTGATAAACCATCAAGATAAAACATGTCAATTGGTGCTGGAAGAAGATTCGCTGTTGGATATAAAATCCTCACAGATTGGTTCTCGTGCTATATATTCAGGTACTAATATATTTCTAGGTGAGGTTACAGTGGCCTCAAATTCCGGAAATAGTTTTCTATTTAACGTTGGAAATTTTTCTTTTTATAATAAATTTTCATTAAAGCAATCAGTTACATCAACATCAATTTTTTATAATTGTGAAACTTCTTTTTATGGTGAAACAAATATTGAAGTTTTAAATTATAACCATTGGTTATTTAACGGTGGTACAAGTAATATTTATGGAAAACTTACGGTTTATCTTGATAAATCTGTAAATACCAACAGATTTGTTTCTGACAACCATACGATGAATATACAAAGTGGGGCTGAAGTATTGTTGAGTATGGGGCAAAACAATGCCTGGATAAGTGATCAATCGACCAACCAAATTAATATTTCTGCCGGGGCGAAATTTGGGGTGAAGAAAGATAATAGTGGGATTGATAAGCTTTATCAGGCAGATAAAGATACCAATATTACGACTTCATCCGCTGAACAAGTTGATGACTTTGTCGGCGTGGACGGATTGTCGGTGACAGGTACTTTTCCACAATCGGCTTATGATGCCGCCATGGCTGACTTAACCGCAGAAATTGCAAAAATCGGCACCAGAAGTCATGAAAGCACGTTGAATGATAAAGACAAAATCTCCAACTATCAAACAAGCTTGACACAAGGGCAAAAATATACCGATATCATCAAACAATATGATGATTTAATCAAAGATAGCGCTTATAAAGGTGTGAATCTGTTACAAGGCGATGACCTCAAGGTGATTTTCAACGAAAACCGCAGTTCAACGGTTGATGTCTTGGGGCAAGATATTCGTTCCGATGAAATCGGTTTAATCACCACCGATTGGAAATCTTTGGCCGATATTAAACAATCTTTTGATGAACTCACTAATGCCAAAAACACTTTGCGCTCGGCATCAACCAAGCTTGGCAACTATTATTCGATTATCACCGAGCGCGAAACTTTCACCGATAATTTGATTAATGTTTTGGAAGAAGGCGCGGATAAATTGACATTGGCCGATATGAACGAAGAGAGCGCCAATATGCTCTCTTTGCAAACGCAACAGCAACTGGCCATTAACTCTTTGAGCCTCGCATCACAAGCAAGCCAAGCCGTTCTCCGCCTCTTCTAAAAAAAGGTCGTATAACGGGAACCTAGAGCAATTTAGCGTCGGCTCGAAAAATTCATGTGCCGTTATGCACACTAGGATTTTTCTCTCTCCTAAAATCACTCTATTTCCCTCGCTATCCGACCTTTTTTATGTGCCCTGCGTGACCTTTTGTAAAACCCTCTTCCTTCGTCATGCTGAACTCGTTTCAGCATCTCATAAAAAGAGATCCCGAAATAAATTCGGGATGACAATGGTGAATGGACAAGGCACCAACCCTCCGCCAAGGACATAGACAGCATCGCGAGTTCAAGGCACCAACGGACAGGCAGTCAAACCGATGCGATCAAACGCGCTGCGTTTGTGGCTTCAGCTTGTTTTAGGTATAAAAAAAGGACAACCGTGCTGTTGTCCTTTTTTAGTGTTTTGTGCTCTTAGATATCCAAAGCTTTTTTATAAACATCTAAAAGATATTCTTGCTCGTCACGGTCAGCGGCGTTCATTTTGCGCAATTTAATAATGGCGCGCATGATTTTAACATCAAAGCCGGCAGATTTTGCTTCGGCAAAGACATCGCGAATGTCAGAAGCAATTGCTGCTTTTTCTTCTTCCAAGCGTTCAATACGTTCAATCAAAGAGCGCAATCTATCAGCGGCGATTCCGCCGACATCATTTGAGTTTTCTTCTTCAGCCATAATCCATCTCCTTTAATAAAAACATTGAGCCGAGGATAGCAAGCATTTGTTTTTTTGACAAGCAAAATCTTTTTGCATAAATTATGCAAATTTTAATGCATTTAAATTAAATTGTTGTATATTGAAGTCAAAAAAAGAAAGAACATATTATAAAAGAAAGGGATGAAACATGCCGTTAAGAACAAAAACCAAGATTCTGGCCACCATCGGCCCATCTTCAGCCAGCAAAGAACAGATTGAAAAATTGATAGATGCCGGGGTTGATGCTTTCCGCGTTAACTTCAGCCATGGCACGCATGAAGAGCATAAAGAGCGTGTGGGCTATATCCGCAAGCTGGAAAAAGAAAAAGGGCGTTTTATCTCGATTCTGGCAGATATGCAGGGACCAAAATTGCGCGTTGGTGTTTTTGCCAATGGTCAAGGAGTGGATTTGCAAGAGGGACAAAAGTTCCGTCTTGATTTGGATTCTACACCCGGTGATGAGAAGCGTGTTAACCTGCCGCACAAAGAGATTTTTGCTGCCCTCAAAGCCGGTGATGATTTGCTCTTAAATGATGGCAACATCAAGCTTCATGTAGACAAGGTCGGTGCTGATTATGCAGAAACAACGGTTGTTGTTGCCGGATTCTTATCTGCACACAAAGGGGTCAACCTGCCCAACACGCCATTGCCGATTTCTGCCATAACAAAAAAAGACAAAGAAGATTTGAAATTTGCCTTAAAATTAGGGGTTGATTGGATTGGCTTGTCTTTTGTGCAAAAAGCCGAAGATGTAAAAGAAGCCAAAAAACTGATTGGGGACAAAGCCAAGCTGATAAGCAAGCTGGAAAAACCAAGTGCCATTGACGAGCTGGAAGAGATTATCAAGTTGTCGGATGCCGTAATGGTTGCGCGTGGAGATTTGGGCGTGGAATGTCCGATTTATACCGTGCCGGTTTTGCAAAAGCGCATTGTTTCTTGCTGCCGAAAATATGCCCGTCCGGTGATTGTTGCCACCCAGATGTTGGAGTCTATGATCAATAACCCCACACCAACGCGTGCCGAGGCTTCAGATGTGGCCACTGCGGTTTATGACGGGGCTGATGCCGTGATGCTGTCTGCCGAAACGGCTGCCGGTAAATATCCCGTGGAAGCCGTGAAGATGATGAATAATATCATCCATGAAGTGGAAAATGATGATTTGTTCTATTCTTTGATGGCAAATTCTCGCCAGCGTTTGTGCTGTGACGGTGAGGCCGATTCGATTACATTTGCCGCCAGTGAAGTGGCTTCTGTTTTGAAAAACGTGGCCGGTATCGTAACCTTTACGTCTTCAGGTTTCACCACATTTTTGGCAGCCAAAGAACGCCCGGCTCTGCCAATCATTGCCATCACCCCGGATGAAAAAGTGGCACATCAAATGTCTTTGGTTTGGGGCGTGAGAAGCTTTATCAATAAAGAAAGTTTCAAAAGCTTTGATAAGGTTGAGAAAGTGGCGGTGGAGATAGCCAAGAAAAGCGGTTTGGCCAAATCTGGTGACCATATCATCATCACGGCCGGATTCCCGCTCAATATCAAAGGCAGAACCAATATGCTGCACACGGTATACATTCCGTAAAAAGAAAAGGACGAGGCCTCGAGCCTCGTTTTTTTATATATTGAAAAAAAAGATAAAAGAAATATATCAAAATAAAAGAAATAATTATTCAGAGGTGAAAATGGAGAAAAAATCAGATTTTTTAGCTGCCGTGCAAAAACGCCGCTCGGTATATGCCTTGGGCAACAAAAAAGTTTTATCAGAGCAAGAGGTTGCAAAAATTGTCAGAACTGCGTTAAAACACGCGCCCACCTCTTTTAATGCGCAGTCGGGCCGCATTTTGCTTTTGTTTGGCAAAGCTTATCAAAAATTTTGGAGCTTGGTAAAAGCAGAGTTGAAAAAAATTGTTCCGGCAGATAAATTTGCCCCAACTGACGCCAAAATCAATTCCTTTGCTCAAGGGATTGGAACGGTTCTGTTTTTTGAAGACCAAGATGTTATAAAAAATCTGCAAGAAAAATATCCGTTATACAAAGAAAATTTTGCCGTTTGGTCAGAGCAGGGAAACGGGATGTTGCAATATATCATTTGGACGGCTTTGGAAGAAAAGGGCCTGGGTGCCAGCTTGCAGCATTATAACCCGCTGATTGATAATCAGGTTAAAAAAACTTGGCAGCTGCCGGCAAACTGGAAGCTGATTGCGCAAATGCCATTCGGCAGTGTGGCGCATAAGCCGGATAAAAAAGAATTTGCTCCGCTGAAAGATAGATTGAAAATATGTAAATAAAAACAAAAGCCGAGCTTAATTTGCCTCGGCTTTTTTAAGAGCATCACGCGCTTTTTGTTGCTTTTTGCGCTTTTCAAGGTTTTTTTGCAAAGCTTTGGCCTCACGTTCAAAACGAATATCGGCGCGTTTTTTTTGTGTCTTTTTTTGTGCTTCAGCCATTTTTATCTCCTTTTCTGCAAAATAATATAAAAAAAATATATGCGCTTGGCAAGAACAAAGAAATGCGCTATAATCAAACAAATTAAACAGGGCAAGAAAATGGAAAAGAAAACAAAAAAGAAAATCAAGAAAATAATAACATTAGCCACAATATTGTCGCTTGGTGTTTCAAGCGTGGCCTTAATGCACAATATGGCTGAAAAACATGCTCCTGAGTTTATGCAAACCCAAATAACCATTGGCAAAGATACAATCTCCATGCAGGAGTTTTACACCAATCTGCATAAAGAAACAGACGGCTGGATATATACGGATAAACAAGGAAAGGAACACAATGTTGATAGTTTGTGTGATTATCGCCAAAGAGAAAAACATCTCCGAGCTTATATCCAACATATAAAACTGAAAAGAAATACCGATACGATTGTTGCCGAGCGGAACAAAGATAGTGCTCATAAGGGAGAAATTTTATATAAATATGCCAATGGCAACATTACCAACAGCACACCCTCGATGGGGGCTTTTGTTTATGATTCGCTATCTATTCGGGAGTTTGTCTCACAAGACAGTGGCGTGCAAGCTGCAGTTGCAATTTTTAATAATGAATATAACTGCACCTATGCGCACGAATATCAGCATTATCTCAATCAGAAAAACGGGCTACATTCATGGAATAGTTACCGAGTAAAATTTGTTGAAGTAGCACTGGATGAGATCTCGGCAAACATAGCCCAATGTGTGGCACAAAGAAAAAATTATATAGAACGTGGCAAAAATATAGACAACATCACTAACCGTTTTGCCCTTTACAAAGAAGCAATCCAAAGCGGCGAGATAAACCCAACAGAAGAAAAAATTTCACCTCAAGAACAAAAAATCATAGCCCAAACCGTGTTTGACACATGGATGCGAGAAAAATATGGAATATATGTGCAACGAATGCGCGGTCGCACGAAATATTATTTGCAAGACGCCCCCTATCAAGCACTGAAAGAAGATAAGAAAACACATAATAAGATTATGAACAAAATTTTTAACATAGGTGGATATAATTTCTGGCAATATATATCCCATCGAGAAAATGAGATATTTGATTCAATTCCGGAAGCAGCTTTAAATGAATGGAAAATTTATGAAAACCGAAAACTTACCCAGATGAAACATCTGGATAAGTTGGAACAACAAAGACAAGAACAAGGAAAGATAAAATACATGCGGACATTGCGCAAAAATTGGTTTATGGCAAAAATGATATCAATGTTTGGCAAAAGTAAATAAATAAAAACTTAAACAGTTTGTGCTATACAAAGCCTGATAGAAAATAAAAAAAAGGAAAACGCAAAATGAAAAAGTTGTTTTTGTTAATGCTCGGTGTGTTCATGTTGAGCAACTGTGCCGAGCTTGAAAAATATGTCAATGTTGGCGAAAATGCCACTCCGCAAGAAAAGTTCAGAGCCTGCGCTTTGAGCGAAGCCCACGCCAAATTGAAAAACGGCACACTCTTTTCTGCTGATATGACCAGCACCAAAAATGAGATTGTTAACACCTGTTTGAAAAAAATGGCACTTCAGGCGGCAGGCATTGATGAGGAAGCACAGAGCATCACCTCAAGCATCATCAACAGCTTGCGCTAAAAAATAGAAAAAGCCTTAAAATCCAAAAAATGATTTTAAGGCTTTATACGTTCTCAGCAAAGAAAACCATCCTTTTCCAGATTGCATTTGATTACAAATGCAAGCCGTGTGGCTTCCCAATATTTATCGGCATCGGGATCAGAGGTTTCAAGATATTCATGAATAATGCCGACATTGAGGCAATATTCATACATATCTTGACCGACTTCGCGGCAAAAAACCTCTTTATAACCACCCGTATGCTTAACAGCATAGAAAATAGCCCGGCATTTTTTTTGAAAAAATTGCCTTTCTGCTTCCAGCTGAGGCGGCACGACCCAAACGCCGGCAATTCCAAGTGCAAAGCCAAGGAACAACAGCATAAAAGCTGTAGCTTTGAAATGGCTTTGCTGTTCAAAACCTTGCCAGCAAAAATAGGCAAAGGCCAACATACCCAGAGCCAAAATCCAGGTAAAAATAATTTGTTTTTTTTTCATAAATATTAAATTTAAAATTAATAAATGTTCATAATTTTGCGATAAATAAATCTTATAATATTTTTGACAAAAAATACAACAAAAATTTTTATACATCATGGCAAGATGAAAAGATTGATTTTTGTTTTATAAATGCTAGCTTAAAACAAGCATATTTGTATGAAAGGAAGATAAAGATGGCAGATAATCGGATAATCCATTTACAAAACCAAGTTGCTGAATGCAAAATTTCTCTTTGGGGTGGAAATTTGCTGTCTTATCGTCCACGCAATGAAAAAAAAGATGTCTTTTGGCTTGGAGATTTGAACAAGTTTGACAATGTTCAAGCCATACGCGGCGGCATCCCGATTTGTTGGCCGCGTTTTGCCGAAGAAGAGTTGAACAATCATTTACCGCGTCATGGCTTTGCCAGGTTATCTATGTGGCATTTACAAAATGTGAATGTCGATGAAGATAAAATCGAAGCGGAATTGTTTTTAGAGCCTGATCCCAAATATAATCTCAATCTGTCGGTCAGACTTTTGCTCAAAATAACAGATAAACTGGAATATGCGTTGGAAACCACCAATTTGAGCGATGAAGAATTTACCTTCAGCGAGGCGCTGCACGCATATTTTAATGTCAGCTCCATTGAAAATATTGAGATTAAAGGTCTGAAAGGGCATCAATATAAAAATTCGTTAGATGGAAAAATTTATACTTTGGATAAAGATTTACAAATTAAAGGCGAGTTTGATTCCATCTTTTTAAATCAAGTCAAGCCAATAAAAATCATCGATAAAGGCTTTGAAAGGACAATTGTTTTAGAAAAGCAATGTTCTCACACCACGGTGGTATGGAATCCGGCCAAGGATTTAGCGGAGATGAGTCAAAAGCAATATAAAACCTTTGTCTGTGTGGAGCCATCAAACGTTGGAAAATATTGCATAAAATTGGCCCCGCATGAAAAACACACCATTTCTGCCAGAATAAGTTTGGAGAAATAATAGAGTTAATCAAAATATTGCCATAAAATAGACAAAATTCAGAATTGACAAATAGGGGCAAAATAGGATATAATAAAAACAAATTTTCAGGAGAAAAGAGATGGTTAATATAAAAGAAAAGCTTGCGCACATAAAAACAATGGCGATGGCAACTGTTTTAACACTTTCATCTTTTTTTCATCTTGACTTATGATTTCGGGCATTCGCTTGTTTTTTCCGCAAGTCCACCCTCGCAACATTACCATTAAAAAAAGCCTCCGCAAGGGGTGAGGCAGACAATAGGCAAAAGTAATTGGCTATTGTCAACGCAAATTACGCATTTGTTAGCGCGTGAGCAAGTGAAAACAACGCGAAACAAGCGTTACAAAGCGATGCCCGAAACGAGTTGGAAAATGAAATGAGCTTACGAGTAAGAGCCTTATTTTAATGGTGCTCTATACTAAAGCAAGTATTGGGCTAATTTAAACAACTTTTCTACAAAATTGAAGCCCTTTATGGTATTAATGCCAGATAGTTAATTTGTTTGTTTATTGATTTTCGTAAAGTATATTTACAATTTTATCTAACATAATGATTAGAAGAATTTCCAGTGAAAAAGATTATAATTATTTTGCTTCTTAATGTTAATGACATCATGCTAAAAATATCAAGGATGAAGTAAAAAGAAATTTTGAACACGATATTTTAATAATTTTATACAAAGACATCATAAAATTGACAAAGATCTTTGAATCCTGTATACTAAAAGAAAGGTTAATTTATATCGTCTAGGAGAAAACTTATGGAACAAAATAGTGAAAGTAAAGTCAAAGCAGATGAATATATAAGTCTGTGTGAACGAAAAGGGATTAATCTATCTTCAGAACAGAAAAAGTATATTTATGAACGATTTAAAAGTATGGACGCCACAGCTTCTGATGCTGACTATAATGCACTACAAATAGATATAATAAGGCATCTGGAAAAGCCAATAGAGAAAGAGGAATTTCGAGATAAAGTTTTGGGAGGACCCAATAGAACCAATCTGGAAAGAATAGCTAAGCTGAAAAAAAGAATTGTCAAATATCCTCAAGATGAAAGTTTTAGAGTTGAGCTACAAGAAGCTTTGAGTGAAATAAATAAGGCATATGGAAAAGTTAGCCCCGAACTGGCTCGTTTCAGAGAAGAAGAGCTGAAGGAAATAGAGGCAGGTAAAGATCCCGCACTTGCCAGAGAAACTAGACGAAAAAAAGTTCAAGCTTACTACCAACTACGAGAGCTTATGGAAAAGGGCTTTGAAAAATTTTAATGAGACTCAAAATGTTATATGACAAACTCCTAGTTACTATCAAATGCAGGCCTTTTTAAAAAATAAATTTTTGTTGAAACTTGTATTTTTGTAAGGTGTTAACAAGAAAACAGTGGCTTTTATATCTGCCATTTTATCAGTGGTGTTTATCCACTGGAAAATCATTCAAAAAAACAACCACCATTGCCAAACTCTGCTTGGTTCTGTTGTCAGACTTGCATTTTCTCCCGCAAGTCCGATTACTCTCTAACGATACTTTTAAAACACAAAAACGCCCATCAAGGGCGCTTTTGTGTTTTAATGGTGCGCGATACTATGCAATTATCGGACTAATGATTATGAGGAATTTAAGGAAATTTCACGCAAAATTTTTTTACTTAATGACCTTAGAGACCGTAACTGACAATTAAAGGTTATTTATTGATTTTTATAAACATATAGCTTAAAGTTATAAAAAAATTACTTAAATATTGAGGTTGCTATGAAAAAATTTGGAATATTTTTACTAGGTTTCATTTGTGGTATTGCATTTATATTCATTATTGGTGCATTAGCAAATAATAATAGTGGATTAGTTTTATTTGAGAAAGAAGGAAAATGTTTTCACACCAATAAATTAGAAGTTTTTCAAGCAATAAGCCCAGGAGAAGCGTTAGCTAGGATAGGAAAATTTCCTGATGAAACAATTGTGTTTTTGCTAGATGAAAGTGAAAAATCCTATTACGATGGTGAAATAATATCTGTCCCGAAGGATAAGTGTCCTAAACAAATAGGAACATTCCAATATGAGACAAAATTTGGAATGAGAACTGTTCCCGCGGTAATAATTGAATGAGGAATTGATGTTTGGCACAGACGAATATTATAATGAAGAAAAACAATGCATTTATAAGAATGAAACATATCTTGTCCGAAATAATGGTGCCGTTTTAAGATATCCAAAAGATACAAATAAAATTCGCCCATTAGATAATAAATGGACTTTTGGGAAACTTGGAGATAAAGGATATTTATATATTGCAGGTGTACAGATACATCGTATTGTTGCTACAGCATTTCATGGAGAATCTCCCTCATCTCAACATATTGTAGATCATAAAGATACTAATAGGCAGAATAACCGTCCTGAAAATTTACATTGGGTCACAAAACTAGAAAATATCCTTAATAATCCAATAACACGAAAACGAATTATTGCTATTTGTGGAAGCATAGAAGCCTTTTTAGAAAATCCCAATCTTCTAGGTGAAAGCAAACTAGATCCAAACTTTTCTTGGATGCGAAGCGTTACACCTGAAGAAGCCCGAATTAGTCGTGAAAAACTTGAAGAGTGGGCTAAAAGTGATATTCCATCTTCAGGAGGAAAAATTGGCCAATGGATATATGAAAAACGAATACCAACTCTGAATAATAATATGGATAAGTGGAAAAAAATTTGGAAAAGTGAAAAAAACAGCACATTACCAGATGATTTTTTCAAAACAGAATATCAAGAAAATGATAGTGAAGAAGAAATTTTAGATTATATAGAATCTTTAACAGTAGGTGCAGTGCAAAGAAACTGGCAGACACCTTCAGAATTTCCTTGCTGTCCTACAGAAATTAGCGACACACCGTTAGAGGATTATCTAAAGAATTTACAAATTGGAAAAATATTTAGTAAAAATCAATATGGTCAATCAGAGATTATTAAGTTTGGTTTATCCAAAGATAAAAATACTATAGTAGTACAAACGTGTAATGAAAGCGGAGTAAAAAATTTATGTATTGCAAAAATAATCTTTGAAAATAATTTGTTTGTACATATAAATGACGGAAGTTATTTTTCAGATGATGGAGCGGACAAGTATTATACTCTAGCACTCGGTGAAGAATGGACAGGTGGTGATGTCTTTGATGATTATTGTTAATTTATCGGACAGGATTTTTATTGAGTAAAATGTTTTATTTTCTTATCTTTTTATTAAAAAGTCCGATAATTTATTAAAATTTGTTCTTTTTAAAATTGCGCAATCGGACTCTCTGAAAGGCTTGGAATGCATACAAAAAAGCACCTTTAACGGTGCATTATCAAAAATGGTGCCGCTGGCAAAAAGGTAAATTCCCATTGGCATTAAGCCAACGGGCCCCTTTCGCGCCGTAAGGTTCAAACTTCGTGTTTCGCTAAACGTAAAGTTAAAGCTTAACACTCGTTTTCGCCAACTATCCGCTCCGCACTTGCTTCTACCCCCGCAAGTCCGATTACTCTCTAACGATACTTTTAAAACACAAAAACGCCCATCAAGGGCGCTTTTGTGTTTTAATGGTGCGCGATACTATGCAATTATCGGACTAATTTTTATGGTGAATTTAAGCTTTTGAGTAGGAAGATTGATATGTTTGAAATGAAAGAATTTGTATAAAAATCAAGTCTAATACTATTCCTTAAATAAATAATAAATTGGATTTGACATTCCTTTTTTCTTAAAAATATTGTTTTTATTGACATATTGGGGATATTCCTTAGAAACATCATCTCCTTCAAAGAGCCAACGTGTTCTGCCTTTTTCATCAAGTTCAGTTGTCCAAATTTTAGGTTTATATACGGCTCGAAAAATATTATGGTATTCACTAATCACAAGCTCAATATTTTTAATCTTATTAGCATTTAATAACCAACTTCTTCTTGTCGCCTCATAAACATTTTGTGCTTTTTTATATGTGTTATTAATATTTACAACTAATATATTATGTTTAATATCTTCTTTTGTAATATCTTCTGCACAATAAAAAGCTTCTATCTCTGCAACTGATTTCATTCCATTATCAAGAGAATGATAACCACCCATAATATTTGATAATTTTCTATTCTCCCATACATCAGAAGAAAATAAATCAATCAACGCAGCTTCAAGATGAAACGCTTCAATTTCTGTCAAACCATGCCGAATTATATATTTTTCAACTTGTGCACCAGAAGATTTAATATCTGAAATTCTTTTATTTTTCTCATGCTCAGCCATTTCAAGTTCATGAGCAAAAACTCTATTTCCACAACCTTTACCTATATAAAAGATTGTTTTATCTCTAGAATCTATAAGACAATAAACATAATAACCTATGTTTTCAATCGTAGCTTTTGAAAATTCAAACATAACTCATCCTCTGTGCGTTTTAGAGATATATTAATTAACAAAATGAGAAAATAAAATAAAAATTTCAATTCTATTGGATAGTTGGTAAAGCTATAAATTGCTTAGTCTTACTCAGATTTATTTTAAAAGTCCGATAATTCTTTTAAAACCTTCAAATTAAAAACATCTGAAATCGGACTCTTTGAAAGCCTTAGAAACCATACAAAAAAAGCACCTTTAACGGTGCATTATCAAAAATGGTGCCGCTGGCAAAAAGGTAAATTCCCATTGGCATTAAGCCAACGGGCCCCTTTCGCGCCGTAAGGTTCAAACTTCGTGTTTCGCTAAACGTAAAGTTAAAGCTTAACACTCGTTTTCGCCAACTATCCGCTCCGCACTTGCTTCTACCCCCGCAAGTCCGATTACTCTCTAACGATACTTTTAAAACACAAAAACGCCCATCAAGGGCGCTTTTGTGTTTTAATGGTGCCGCTGGCAAGAATCGGACTTGCGACCCCGTCATTACCAATGACGTGCTCTACCACTGAGCTACAGCGGCGACAACGAGAGAAACATACAAACAATTATCTAAAAAATCAAGTATAATTTTTGCCATTTGATAAAAAAATTTTTTTTACACATAAAAAAAGCCCTCAAACGAGGGCTTTAGAATATCAAAAAAATGAAATTATTTGCCAAAAACAGCGTCTTTAAGGCGTTTGAGTGTGGCTTGAGCCACCGGGCGCGCCTTGGCGGCACCTTCTTGCAACATCTCTTCTACTTCATTAAAATGCGCCATATAGTAATTATACTTTTCTCTCGGTTCTTTAATTTCGTTCACAACGGCATCTAACAACATATTTTTGATATGTCCGTAACCGAGCTTACCTTGACGCAAACCATCGCCCATTTCTTGCAGTTGTTCAGAGGTGGCAATTGATTTATAAATTTCATAAACCAAAATCTCATCCGGGTTTTTGGGCTCTTCCATCGGTCGAGAGTCGGTTTTGATGGAAAAAATGGCTTTTTTGATAGTCTTGTCATCTTCAAACAAAGGAATGACGTTACCGTATGATTTACTCATCTTGCGTCCGTCAACCCCGGCAACCACGGCCACATTTTCATCAAAACGATAAGTCGGAAGCTTCAAAAGTTCTTTACCATAATGAGCATTAATGGCGCCGGCAATATCGCGCGCAATTTCCACGTGTTGCACTTGGTCTTTGCCCACGGGAACAATATCGGAATCATAAGCCAAAATATCAGCAGCCATCAGTGTGGGATAGGTATAAAGTCCCATGTTGATACCATCGTCATCAGGTTTTCCGGCTTCGCGGTTTTTATCAACGGCAGCCTTGTATGCGTGAGCCTTGTTCATAAAACCTTTGGGTGTATACGCATACAAAATGGTGGTAATTTCCGGAATTTCGGGAATATCGGATTGACGATAGAAATAAGATTTTTTCGGATCCAAACCGCAGGCCAGATAAATGCAGGCAATTTCTTTCATCATCTCGTTCAAAACAGCAGGGTCTTTAACGGCATTAATGGCGTGATAATCAGCAATAAACATATAATGTTTGCCGCCCTGAGCCAAAGCTTCTTCCCCAAGCTTGATAGCGGGTTTGATGGCGCCAAGATAGTTGCCGAGGTGCGGTTTGCCGGTTGGCTTAACTCCGGTCAAAACATTTTTCTTTTCAAACATTTTTTTACCCTCTTTCATAATCAATCAAATAACTAATATAAAAGTTTTTTGAAATCAATAAAAAATAATCATTTTTTTGTTGCCAAATTTGACAAAAATGATAGAAAGTAAAAGAAATCTAATTATTTAGCTTATGATATGTGATAGAATTATTTTTATGGCCGGAAGCTATTGCACTGCTCATAACGAATTCGTCCGTGTCCTGCGGCGCAAACGTATTTGTCCTTGTTCAAATGCATATCGCAAAGATGATATGCTTTTTGAAGAAAAATCGCCGAGCGATGTTGCTCCGGCATATCGCACGGAAGAAGATGCAACAAGCCCTTTTTTTGATGTTCCTGAAGAGGAAACGGAAGAAAAAGCGGGAGATGAGGAATATTCCAAAAATCGTGATGGTGATGAAGATTACACCAGCGAGCATTATTGGGACTTTCACGGTGCAGACAACGATGATTCGAGCGACAATGACCGTGATGACGAAGAAGAGCATCACGGCTTATTCGACGATGATGATGACCATGATGATGATCACGACGACGAAGAAGATCATCACGGCTTATTCGACGATGATGATGACCATGATGATGATCACGACGACGAAGAAGATCATCACGGCTTATTCGACGATGATGATGACCATGACGATGACCGTGATGACGAAGAAGAGCATCACGGCTTATTCGACGATGATGATGACCATGATGATGATCACGACGATGAAGAAGAGCATCACGGCTTATTCGACGATGATGATGACCATGACGATGACCGCGATGACGAAGAAGAGCATCACGGCTTATTCGACGATGATGATGACCATGACCATGATGATGACTATGATGATCATGATGACGACAATCAAGATGATGATCGTGATGATGACAATCAAGATGATGATGATCGTGACGACGATTCTGATGATGATTACGACCACGATGACGACGACGATCGTGATGATTATGATGACGATTATGATGACGATTCAGATGATGGTTGGTAACAAAAAAACCTCTGACAAATATAAGCTGTCAGAGGTTTTTTTATATTATAAATGCAAATTTCTGTTGTTTTTATTTCAAAAATTGCTATTCTTTGGCTGTTTGATTGAATAACAAATAAATAGGACAGAAAAAATGTTAGATATAAAATACATTGCCGAAAATCCTGAAGTGATAAAAGCAGGTTTGGCGAAAAAAGGTTATAGCAAAGAAGATATAGATGTTGATGCGTTGATTGCGCTTTATAAAGACATAAACAAGTTAAAAACCTCATCCCAAGCTCTGTCCGAAGAAAAAAACAAACTCAGCAACTCAATCAAATCTGCCTCGGCTGAGGAGCGCCCGAATATCATTGCAAAAAGCAAACAAATTGGCGAAGAGCTGAAAGTTGAGCAAGAAAAACTTGCCGCAGAACAAGAAAAATATGACAATATCATGTGGCGTATGCCCAATATGCCCAGCCCGGAAAGCCCGGTCGGCAAAGACGAT
The DNA here is from genome assembly GCA_944392225.1 of uncultured Alphaproteobacteria bacterium. GTDB lineage: Bacteria > Pseudomonadota > Alphaproteobacteria > RF32 > CAG-239 > CAJLXD01. The sequence continues at coordinate 16,096 of CALXWB010000013.1, forward strand.
TCGGAAAATGTTGTCCGCTGCAGAGTGGGTGAACTTCCAAAGTTTGACTTCACCCCGCGTGACCATATTGAGCTGATGGAATTAAACGATTGGTCAGAGATGGAGCGCATTGCCAAAGTTTCCGGCTCGCGCACATATGCCATTAAGAACGATTTGGCAAAATTGGAACTGGCCATGCATATGATGGTTTTGGACAAACTGCGCGCCAATGGTTTCACCGTGATTACCGTGCCGTCGATTTCCAAAGAAAAACCGCTTTATGGCCAAGGCTATCTGCCGTTTTCTCGCGATGAAGTTTATTATATGCCGGCAGATGATATTTATTTGTCCGGCACGGCAGAGCTCATTTTGAACTCTTTGCGTGCTGATGAAATTTTGCCGGAAAATGAGCTGCCGATTCTTTATGCCGGATTTTCTCCCTGCTTCCGTCGTGAAGCCGGTGCCGCCGGAAAAGATACCCGCGGTCTGATTCGCGTTCACCAGTTTATAAAAACCGAGCAATTCGTCATTTGCAAAAACGACATTGCCGAGAGCGAAAAATGGCACAAAAAATTGTTGCAAATTTCGGAAGAAGTTTTGCAAGATTTAGAATTGCCATACCAAGTTTTGGAGGTTTGCACCGGGGATATGGGCGCCCCGAAATATCGCCAATATGACTTGGAAGCCTGGGTTCCGTCACAAAATTGCTATCGTGAGACACACTCTTGCTCCAACATTACCGATTGGCAAGCCCGCCGCACCAATTTGCGTTATCGTGACAATGCCGATGGCAAAGTTAAGTTCGTTCACACGCTGAACAATACGGGAATTGCCACCCCGCGCGCGCTGGTTCCGTTTATTGAGAATCACCAAAACGCCGACGGCACGGTCAACATCCCGGAAAAATTGCGCCCCTATATGGGCGGTGTTGCCAAGATTGGTAAAAACGCATAATCAATTTTTTGCCCTGAAAGCGTCCGCAAGGGCGCTTTTTTGGTGCATTAGGAGGCACAATGCCAAATTTGCAAAAAGTAAAATATATTTTGTTTGATTGGGATAATACCTTGGCAGAAAGTCGGACCTGCCTTGTGGCCAGTGTGAATGAAATTTTGCAAAGATACGGGCTGGAGCCTTGGGATAAGCAAATTGATAAGAGAGATCCCAAATTGTCTTTTCGGGACAATTTTCCCAATGTTTTCGGCCAAGAAAAAGCCGCCGATGCATATGCCGCCTATGCTGAGGTTTATAAACACAATGTCGGTAAAATGCTTTCAACTTTTCCCAAGGTCAAAGAAACATTAGAGTTTTTGAAAGAAAGGGGCAAAAAGCTGATTGTTCTGACCAATAAAGACCGCAAATTATTAGACTTTGAGCTTCCTTTGCTGTTTGATAAAAACCTGTTCGACCGCATTATTGCCGGACATGAAGCCAAAAAAGACAAGCCGCACCCGGAGCAGGCTTGGTTTGCCTTGAAAGGTTGGCTCACGCCGGAAGAAATTACACCTGAAAAAGTTTGGATAATCGGGGATAGCGATATGGACAGCGATTGCGCATTGGCTGCCCATGCACAAGCTATCAGAATAGGCAATGCCATATGGGGCAGCGCCAAACCTCTGAGAGATGATATCATCCATTTTTCTTCCTTTGCTGAGTTTTTGCAATATCTGCAAAACCAATGAGTATTAGGAAAAATTTAAAGAGTTTTAGGTATAAGAAAGAAAGAGATTTTTGTTAAGGTTGAGCCATGAGCACGGAAGACGAAGACATTGACGGTAAGGGAAAAATATTTAATATAATTTTGATTATATTGCTCATTGTTGCCGTTTTCTGGGCCAATTATCTTTACTTTATCAAGCATATATCATCCAACCCGGAGCGGATAAACAACTTTTTGCTGACGGATAATAATATTAATAAATTCAAAATTCCCGTCACGGCAGTGTTTTTTTATCCCTATCAAAAAGAAAAAATTTTTTCATCGCAAATGCCGCCGCAAATTTTAGTCGTGCCGCATTCAGGTTATTTGTTTTCAACGGAAAATTTGCAAAAGGCATATACACGCCTAATTCCATGGAAAGATAAAATCAAAAAGATTGTGTTGGTGGTTTCGGCCGCAGAAAAAGAAAACGGACTTAAGGCACAACTGCCGCTGATTAAAAAAACTTTTGGCGGAAATGTGAATATATCAACATTTGTATATCTGCCGGAAGAAAAAGAAAATTTAGCAGCAGTTTTGGCACCATATATCCAAGAAACGAGTAGCTTGGTCATTTTTTCGGCAGACTTGTCGGGCTATTACACCTCGGAAGAAAAAAACGCAGAGATAGATTCTGCAGCCGAGCCGATTGTAAAAATTGCGCAACAAAATCATCTTTATCCCAAGGTTTACGATCTGGTCAATTTTGAAGATATCAATGAACAATCATTCAGAATAAATGAGCAAAAAAAAGTGCTGAGCACCTTGGAGCAAGAGGTGGAAAATTTGAGCTCTTTTGCTCATTTATACGGCTATGATCTGTTAAAAATTGCCAAGGTTTCTTTAGACGAGGCCGTTGTTTATCACAAACAATTTTCCCCCTCGCGCGAAAATTATGCCGATGTTTTGTTCAACCGCGGTGCTGTTTATGTCGACTTATATCAAAACGGCAAATTAAGGGGAAGTTCGGGAGCTTTGCTTCCCTCACAAGCAGTGGCTTTTGCCGTGGCACAAAATAGTTATATGGCCGCATTGGAAGATAAAAATTTTTCTCCGATAAGCAAAGAAGACTTGCCCAATATAAAGATAAAATTGAGTCTGTTATCGGGATATGAACGGATAATATATAAAAACGAGGCCGATTTGTTAAACAAGCTCCAGGTCGGCAAAGATGGCTTGGTCTTAAGGGACGGCAACCGCCAAGGTGTGCTTTTGCCTTATGAGTGGCAACAATATTCCAAACCGGCCGAATTTTTAAACAATTTGAAGATCAAAGCCGGCATGAGCCCGGCCTATTGGTCAAACAGCATCAAAATTTATAGATTTAGAACAGTGGAGATAAGCAAAAATGATGATTGACGGATATGAACTAAACCTGAGCCAAGAAGAATTGGACGATATTTTTGCGCATAAATTGCGCCAGATAGAGCTGATAACGCCGGAGTTTGAAGACTATAAAAATTTGCCCGAGAATGAAAAGAAAGTGGTAGCTCATTTGGTCAAGGCGGCAAAGATAATGAATGATGTTTCTTTGGAGCAGGATCATCCGTTAAACCGCCGTCTGAAAAAAGCCTTGGAAAAAGAGGCCGATAAAAGCTCTCATGCTGCCAAGGCATTGCGCTTGTTCAATTGCTTCAACGGCGTTGCCGGTTTAAATGGGCTGGACCCGGAGCCGATACAGATTTTCAAAGGCGTAAAAGTTTTGACCGGCCGCAATTTTTATCCATCTGATTTGAGTGTGGAAGAGTTTCAAACAATCATCAAAAAAATGCTGCAAGAAGGCAAGATTGATGCGGTTAAAAATATTTTGAGCGCGCGCACCATGGTCAGACGCAAAGGCGCCGAGCTGGAAGGAATTGACTATACGCAATATTTTGCCAAAGAGTTTTCGGCCATAGCCAACGAATTGGAAGTTGCCGCACATTATACCTCAGATGAGGCATTTAAGGATTATTTGGGCTGGCAGGCTCAGGCGCTCATTCAAAACAATGAAGATATGGATATGTTGGCAGATAAGCACTGGGCGGTTTTGCAAGATTCGCCCATAGAGTTCACCATCAGCCGCGAGAATTATGATGATGAAATGACCCCGACGGTTTGCGAAAATCCTGAGCTGAAAGCCATGCTGGATAATTTTGGCATTGAGGTCAACTCTAAAGACATGCTGGGTGTAAGGGTCGGTATCGTCAATAAAAAAGGAACGGATTTATTGCTGACGTTTAAGGAGCAAATGAAAAATTTGGCAGGTCTGATGCCTTATGCTGATAAATATAAACAAAATATCACGGCCGGCAATGACTTGAAGCAAACCATGGTTGATGTGGATTTGATTGCTTTGAAAGGTGATTATGCGCAGTGTCGCGGTGGAATTACCACAGCGCAAAACCTGCCCAACGATGACAAGCTTTCCATCAAAACCGGCGGCGGCAGAAGAAATGTATATCACCGCCAGGTCAGAATGAGCCAAGACAAAGAGCGCACCAAAAAGCTTTTAAATGCGCTGGTGTCATCAAATTTGCACGGCTATTATAATCCCGAGGCCGAACATATATTTGTAATCGGTCATGAAAACGGCCATTCTTTGGGCCCGGACAGTAGTTATAAAAATTCTTTGGGCGTATATAAACATACCATAGAAGAAAACAAAGCCGATGTTGTTTCCATTGCCATGATGCCGCAATATGTCAAAGCCGGAATTATTGATGAAAAGACCTTAAAAGAGGTTTACACCACCTGGATTGTGCGCATTTTCTTAAAAGCCAAACCTCAATTGATTCAGCCGCATCGTATGGGAGATTTGATGCATTTTAACTATCTTTTGGAGCACGGTGCCATTAGTTTTAACTCGGAAAACAAGCTGGAGATAAATTTTGCCAAACTCCCCGAGGTGATGAATAAGATTTTGGCTGAAACCATAGAAGTTCAGCTTTCAAAATCAGCGCAAAAAGCCAAAGAGTTTATTGATAAATATACCGAGTGGAAAGACATTCACGCATATATTGCCAAGACATTGCAAGAAATCGGCATCAAACCATATATTGAAATCAGGGAATATTTCTGATGTATTACAGTTTTTTTGAAATTTTTTCAATCGGGATCGGGCCGTCGAGCTCGCACACGGTTGGTCCGATGCGTGCTGCCAAAAGATATATCAAAAATCTGCGTGCGGCAGGCAAATTTGCCGAGCTGGCAAAAATAGAAACCACCTTGTATGGTTCTTTGGCTTTAACCGGGGTTGGCCACGGCACGGTCAAGGCCATTTGTTATGGCTTAATGGGGCTGGAAGCAGAAGAAATAAACCCCGAAAAAGCCTATATGCTGGCCATTGAGCGAGATAAGACCTTGCTTGCCGATCATGAAAAAGTCATACCCTTTGATGTGGAAAAAGAAATCATTTTTCAAAAAGATGTCTTTTTGCCGGAACATTCTAACGGCATGACATTTAAAGCCTATGATGCCAAGGGCAATTTGCTTTTGGAAGAAACATATTTTTCGGTTGGCGGCGGCACAATTGCCAGAAGAGATGAAATTTCCAAACGCATTGAGCGCGAACCATATAATGTGCCGTATAATTTTGACACCTGTGCCGAGCTGATAGAGCAATGCGAAAAAAACAATTTGAGTATAGCCGAGCTGGTTTGGGCCAATGAATGTGCTTTGCGCCCGCAGGCAGAGGTCAAAGAGGGTATCTTAAAAATACACCGCATCATGCAAAACACCATAGACCGCGGCATGAAAGCAGAGGGAATTTTGCCCGGTGGCTTAAAAATCAAGCGCCGTGCTCATGAAATCTATACCCGTTTGGAAGAAAAATTCAGAAACAACGACTATGACCCGTTGATGATGATTGATTGGATTAATCTGTGGGGCTTTGCCGTTGCGGAAGAAAATGCCGGCGGTGGGCAGATTGTTACCGCGCCGACCATGGGTTCGGCCGGGGTAATGCCTTCTGTTTTGCGCTATTATGAAAGGTTTGCCTTTAATAAGTCAAAATTTGATAAAGAAGAAGGCATTGTCACCTTCATGCTGACAGCTTCGGCCATTTGCAGTTTATACCGCAGCAATGCCTCAATTTCGGGGGCAGAGGTGGGTTGCCAAGGCGAGGTCGGTGTGGCATGTTCTATGGCGGCGGCAGGCTTGGCGGCAGCCATGGGAGGCACCCCGAAACAAGTTGAAAACGCGGCAGAAATTGCCATGGAACACAATTTGGGTTTGACCTGCGATCCCTTGATGGGTTTGGTGCAGGTTCCTTGCATTGAGCGCAATGCCATGGGGGCAGTCAAAGCAGTCAACTCAGCGCGCTTAGCCATGAAAGGAGACGGCAATCATTTGGTTTCGCTCGATAGCGTTATCAAAACCATGTTTGACACCGGGCGCGACATGAACAACAAATATAAAGAAACATCTTTGGGCGGTTTGGCGGTCAATGTGGCCAACTGTTGATAAAGAAAGGCTCATACAAGAGCCTTTTTTTGTTGCGTAAGTTGAGCATTTTTGTTGCACAAGGCAAAAATATATCTCAAAATAAACACAACAAAAGAGAAAGGATAGACAATGATAAAAAAATTATTGAACGGAGAGTTTGGCTTAGGCGAAACTTTTTGGAAGTTTGGTATATTTGGCACATTGGTTGTTCATTTTTTTGTCAGAATATTTGAATTTATTCTGCGCGGACAAACAGGAAACCTGCGCTTGATAGATTATTATACCCGCTATTTCAACCCGATAGACTTTAATGTTTGGGCCATTTTCTTCACCTTGTGCTATCTTGGTATTTTGGCTTTTTTCTTATATTATTGCATTGTTGTTTGGCTGGGCATATTAAGAAGTTCCAAAAATTTTGAACGCAGCGGAATATTAAAGTTCATAGCCAAAGTTTTGATTTTGGTTTTTCTGGCAGCAAATATTTGGTCGGTTTTTTAAGGAAAAAGCATGAGAAAAGCAATATTAATCGCCTTGTTATTGATAATTTCCGGCTGCACGGTTGGTGAGTTGAAGCCTGAAAGGCAAAAGCTTTATGATATGGGAAATGATATTTGTGATAAAGATCCCAGCCGCTGTATAAATGGAATTCCCTGGTAAAAAATAAAAAAGCTCTGAAAATTTTTCAGAGCTTTTTTTGTTAAATATAGAACAAAATCTCAGTAGGGAGAAGAAACTTTTTCCTGATGAGAATTGCAAGAGCAAGCTTCTCTATCATCAGCCAAAATTCCTTTATTGAGAATAAATTCAGGTGTTTTACCGTTAAAAGAATTATATTTTTTAGAGATTTCAACAGCTTCTTTATCTCTGAGCGGAGATAGATTCTTTTTGAACTCAGAATTTTTCTTTTCTTTGGTTACCTTTTCTTGTTTAGCGGCATTTTCAGCGGAAGCAGATTGTTCGCAAGCCGCAGCATTAGCGCTGATGTCTGCCTCTTTTTCTTTGTTTTTATCAACCTTAACTTCTTGCGGTGCTTTTAAGATTTTTTCCAAAATGGATTGGGTTTCTTTGGAGCGGCGATTGGTATAAATAACATTTTGTTTATCTGCCGGCAGAATATCCAAAATTTTTTCCAAATTGCTGAGTTGTTTATTTTTTTTGATGAGGTTGATATCATCCACAATCAAAATATTGGTTTTAGAAAAATCAAATTTAGAGTTTTCAACCAAATCCACAAGCAAATCGGGAGAGCCGATAACCACATTAGCTTCGGCATCAATATCTTCTTTGGCATCTTTCACGGTAGTTTCATTGATTTCGTGATATTTGTTAAAGATGGAAAGCTTGTCAGAGACCAAAACAGACTGTTCGGAGTCAGGTGTCACAATCAAAATATTTTGTCCGTTTTTGTTGCTGATAATATCCACAAGCGGAAAAATATAAGACATGGTTTTGCCGCACTGAGCCGGCGCAATGGTAAACACGTCTTTCCCTTGCAAAATGGAGGGAATGACATCAGCTTGAACGGTTGTAGCCTCTTTTATGCCATATTCATTAATAGCTTGAACAGTTTTGTCACTTAATCCCAATTGAGTAAAATTCATGATATTTCTTCTAAATGTTAAACAATTAATTATTATTGCGAAGTATTATGTATTTTGCTAAGATAGTCAATAACCTAATTTAAAAAGGAGAGACAAAATGTTGATGAACAAAGAAGATTCCCTGTTGTTGATAATTGATGTTCAAGAACATTTAGCCCCGGCGCAAGAACGCCCGCGGGATGTGATAAACGGTTGCGCCACCTTGTTGGATATTGCCAAAAAGCTTGGTGTTCCGTTTATTGTGGCTGAGCAAAACCACAATAGTTTTGGCCCGACGATGATAGATTTGCGCATTGTTTTGGGCGAAAACATGACCTATTATGAAAAAGACACATTTTCTTGTTATAAAAATGAAGAAATAAGAGAACAAATTGAAAAATCTGGCAAAAAGCAAATTGTCATAGCCGGGTTGGAAACACACATTTGCATTATGCAAACAGCGTTAGATTTGCAAAAAGAAGGCTATGAAGTTTTTGTGGTGGCAGATGCTTGCTCGTCTCGAAACGAGATGCAAAGTGCCTTAGGTATCCAACGTTTGCTGCGCAATAATGTAGACGTTGTGACAGTGGAAATGGCCATTTTTGAGTGGTTGGAAAATTCACGCAGCCCTGAGTTTAGAGAAGTTTGGTCCAAACGTTCATAGGCAAAATCATAAACTATTGCCGCTCACGCGCACATAGTTGACCATATCTTTAATCACATAATAGCGCGGCTCATCTTGGATCTGCGAGATTCTTTTAATCATATTCTCATGATATTGTTCGGGAATATTGAGTAGGGTAATTTGTCTTTTCCAATAAGCAGCCATCTGGTTGATATCCCCTTTAAGATAGCCGCCCACGTCATTGAGGTGGTTCCTTTCCGCCCCGGCAATAACTCTTTCCACAATTTCAGTTCTATATTTAATGAGGTCAGGATCTTTGCTATGCTCATGTTGATAGCAGAAGGCACCGGGCAACAAGCCTCTGGCAAGATAAAGCGGCGTATTAAAGCCCTTCATCTGGTTTTGCGGCAATCCGGGACGTTGGGTAAAAGGTTGCAGATCGATAATGAACATGCGGTTATCCACGGCAGAATATAAGATATTGCCGGTATTGGTGAACAAGTCGCCGCCAACATCGATGGAATGTTTTCTGGAAGAAAGAAAATGCAAATCATCATAAATTTGGTCAAAAGCGGCATCAGGGAGATTTAAGATGGTTTCGCTTAAAACTCTTGTTCTGATGAGGGCTTCTTCGGCATCGGGTTTGGGACGGCCCGGTTTTTCAACCTCAATGGAAATACCCGGACAATAAAGGTTGATTGTCAGCAAAGGTTCGGAAGGATTTTTGGGGTTTTGCCAATAAGCCAGGGCTTGAGCAAAATTGCGATTCCCGAAAATATTTTTTTGATCGATTCTTGGGTTATTATTGATAATTTCAGCCAAAGTAGATAAAGGCGGACACTCCAAACTCACCCTAACGGTATATTTTGGGTTAGTATGAATTTTAAAAACCTTAGCCTCAGCGCCTTCCCCGAGGGGTTGCTCACTCATAGCAAAAAGAATCTCTTCTATGCTTGGTAAAACATGCTCTTCCATAATCAATGTCCCTGAAAAAATTTATTGCATTATAGAAGAGAAATTTGAAAACACAAGCAAAATTTGTCTATATTTTTGAAATTTTAGAATCTTATGTCTAAAATTTAAGCACGGCCATAGCTGTCTTCATAACGGATGATGTCATTTTCATCAAGGTTTTCACCGGTTTGAATTTCGATAAATTCCATCAAATCCTTGGTATCGTTCTGAATACGATGCTTAACCTTTGCGGGAATGAACACGGTTTCATTAAATTTTTTATAAAATTTGTCATCCCCGAGGGTGACAAGAGCAGTTCCTTTAACAATAATCCAGTGTTCATCGCGAAAATTGTGTGATTGCAAAGACAAAATATTTCCCGGAGTAACGCAGATTCTTTTAACGCAGAAACCATCCCCTGAATCCAAAACTTCCCAAGTGCCCCAAGGGCGTGTATCTTTATCGCCTTTTTTATAATTATTGACCATTTTTTTATCCTTTAAGTAATAAAATTAACTTGATGAACGTTAATATAAAGAATATAAAGAAAACCACAACAGATATTTTTTTTTGAGGTTGATAAAGATGCAGTCTCCGACAATCAACAAAGCCATGGAAATTTTACAACAACTGCGTTCCATCAGTGAAGGAACCGATTCCATAAGTGTGAAGCTGAACGGCATTGTGCAAATGATTGCAGAAAAGATGGGGGCCGATGCCGCGGCATGTTATGTCACGGTTGAAGGCAATCGTTTGGCTTTGTTTGCCGGCTATAAGATGAACCCTGAAGCGCAAAACAAAGTCATTTTTCATTTTGGCGAGGGCTTGACCGGCGAGGTGGCAGCCGACAGCCGCACCTTGAGCGTTGCCGATGTCTGGTCGCACCCAAAATTTGTGCACAAAGAAGAGCTTGGGGAAGATGAATATAAGTCATATATCGGGGTGCCGCTGATAAGGTGGAAACGCTCAATCGGTGTTTTGGTTTTGCAAAACAAAAAAGTGCATGAATATTCCGCCATGGAGATTGAAATTTTGGAAACGGTTGCCATGGTTTTGAGCGAGATTGTTTCCTCAGAAGAGATGAATGAGTTCAAAAAAGAGTTCAGCAAAAGCACGGCACTCAATGACAGAGAAAAATTAAAAGGCGTGAGCTTAAGCAAAGGTTATGGTTTGGGTGTTTCCGTCGTGCATCGCCGTCGTCAGGCCGTGACCAAAATTTTTGCCGAAGACAAAGAAAAAGAGCTGCACCGTTTGGAAATTGCTTTTGGGCAAATGAATGTTGATTTGGATAAAAAAATTACCGAAGCCAAATTGGGCATGGGTGAGCATGTTGACATTTTAGATGCCTATCGCATGTTTGCTTCAGACAAAGGCTGGTATAAGAAGATAGCAAACAACATTCAAAGCGGTTTGACGGCCGAAGCGGCGGTTGAGCGCGCTTATGAAGATATGTGGAACCGCCTGTCTGGCACCACGGACACATATTTGCGCGAGCGTCTGCATGATTTGAGAGATGTCTCGGACCGTCTTGCTTCTTACTTAAGCGGAGATTTTGGCTCGGTTAAAAAGGTTGATGCCAAAGACATTGTGGTCATTGCTCAAACCATGGGCCCGGCAGATTTAATGGACTATGATTATACCAAGATCAGAGGTTTGATTATAGAAGACGGCACGCCGACCATGCATGTGGCAATAGTCGCCAAAGCCTTAAACATTCCGGTGGTGGCCAAAATCAAGGGCATTTTTTCCGAGGCCAAAACCGGGGAGCTGGTTGCTGTTGACGGTATGGACGGATATGTTTATCTTCACCCGTCAATGCAGGTTCAGCAAAAGTTCAAAGAAAAAATAGCCCAAAGAGAGCTTTTGCAGGCCAAGCTTGCAGAGCTGAAAGATTTGCCGGCCAAGACCAAAGACGGCAAGCATATCAATTTATATTTGAACGTCGGCCTGTCCTTTGATTTAGATTATATAGACAGCACCAACTGTGACGGTGTGGGCTTATACCGCACCGAGATTCCGTTCATGACCTCGGATATCATGCCGGATGTCAACCGCCAAGTGAGCTATTATCAAGAGCTGATGGACAAAGCCGGCGATAAAAAGGTCATATTCAGGAGCCTGGATGTCGGCTCGGACAAACTTTTGCCATATTGGGGCAATGTGGGGGAGGAGAACCCGGCCATTGGCTGGCGCTCGATTCGCATCACGCTTGACCGCCGCGCCATTTTGAGAAAACAAATCAAAGCATTTTTGCGTGCGGCTGCCGGCAAAGAGCTCAATGTCATGTTCCCGATGATAACCAATTTGGCTGAGTTTGAAGATGCCAAAGAAACGCTGATGATAGAGCTGGAAAAAGAAAAACGCAAAGGAGATTCAGTGCCCAAGAAAGTCAATGTCGGGCTGATGATTGAAGTCCCGTCGGTGATTTTTCAGCTGGATGAAATTTTGCCCAAAGCGGACTTTATCTCCATCGGCACCAATGATCTGGCGCAATTTATCTTTGCTTGTGACCGCGGTAACCCGAGACTGACGGAAAGATATGATGTCTTATCGGCACCTTTTTTGAACGTGATGCGAGAGATTGTAGAAAAAGCAAACAAGTATGGGGTTTATTGTTCCGTTTGCGGAGAAATGGCCTCCAACCCGATAGAAGCCATGGCTTTGGTTGGGCTCGGATATCGCAACTTATCCATGTCGGGGTCATCTTTCGGCCGTGTGAAAGGCATGGTCAGAAGCATGAACGCGGAAGAGGTTTCGGACTATATTCACAGCTTGTTAAAATCGGGTAAAAGGACACTTCGTCCGCAATTAATATCCTATGCTCATGATCATGGTATTGAAATCTATTAAAAACTGTGCCACAATGGCGCAATAAAATTGCAACAGAGGGTTAAAAAAGTGACAAAAGAAACCAAAAAAACGCAAAAAAGCAAAGAAACTTCAGAGGTTATGGAAGAAAATAATACAGCTGAACAAGTTTCTGAAAAAACAGAAAAAACAGAAAATGCCAAACCGGAAAAAGAAAACAAGGTTGGCTTGCTGCTTAAAGAGATGCGCAATAAACAAGGCAAGAGCTTTGCTGAAATTTCGCAAGACTTGTGCATCAGACAAAATTATCTCGAAGCCATTGAAAACAGCGATTATAACAACATTCCCGAATATCCGTATGGTATTGGCTTTATCCGCTCATATGCCGACTATTTGGGGCTGGACGGTAACAACATTGTAAAAATGTATAAGGAAGAGGCAGAAGAAGATTTCCGCAAAAAGCATCCATATTATGTTATGGAGCCGCAAGTAGAAGCCACGGTGCCGAGCAAGAAATATTTGTTGGTCAGCTTGCTTTGCATTGTTGCGCTGTATGTGGCTTGGAATGCCTATAACAGATATATGCTTTCGGCAGAAGAAACGGAAGAAACCCCGGCCGCAGAAACGTTTGCGCCGACAAATATGGTGACGGAAGAAAATAATGAAGATTTTCCGCTCCGTGTTGAAGACTATTCCACGGTAGAAGAAAACATAGAGCAAGAGGCTGCACAAACAACGGAAAATGTTGCAGAAGAAGCCTCAGCTTCAGTAGAAATGCAGGCAAATGCTCCGCAGCAAATCACCATGACCAACGCCAGTTTTGAAGAGCCTGCCAAACAGGAAGAAACATCTTTGCCCAAAGAAGAAAAAAATATGGCCAAAGAAGAACCCAAAGCAGAAGTTGCAAAGCCGGGGAAGAGTGGTTTAACGGTCAATGTTTTGAAAGAAACCTGGATAGAGGTTAAAAATGACAAAACCTTATACATCAGCAAGGTTTTGCAAGCCGGAGACAGCTATACTTTGCCCAAGGCCGAAGGTTTGAAGCTCTCTGTCGGCAAAGCCGATGGTGTGGAAATCATGTATAAAGGCAAAAAGGCCTATGAAATTTCCCCCAATAAGAAAATGAACATTTCGGTAGATGAGATTATGGCCGGGGCACAAGATTAGCCGCAGAAAAATTATAAGGAAAATAGCAGAAATATCTGCTATTTTCCTTTTGTCATATAAAAAGAGGATAGAAAAATGGAAAAAATAGTTCGTCGCAAGAGTCGCAAAATCATGGTTGGCAATGTTGCCGTTGGCGGAGATGCTCCGATCAGTGTTCAATCCATGACCAACACGCTGACCTCAGATGCCAAAGCCACCATTGAGCAGATTCAAAGACAAGAAGCGGTTGGGTGTGACATCACACGCTGTTCTTGCCCGGATGAAGATTCGGCCAGAGCCTTAAGAATCATCACCAAAGAGGTGAAGATTCCTGTTGTGGCAGATATCCATTTTGATTATCGTTTGGGCATTTTGGCAGCCGAAAACGGAGCGGCTTGTTTGCGCATCAACCCCGGCAATATTGGCAGTGCCGACAGGGTCAAAGCGGTTGTGCAAGCGGCCAAAGATTATGGCTGTTCGATTCGCATTGGTGTCAACGGCGGGTCTTTGGACAAGAAACTGCTGGAAAAATATGGCGAACCCTGTGCCGATGCTTTGGTAGAAAGCGCGCTGGAACAAGCCAAAATGCTGGAAGATAATGACTTTAGAGAGTTTAAAATCAGTGTCAAATCATCAAACATATTGATGATGATTGATGCATATAAGAAGCTGGCCGCCGCTTGTGATTATCCGCTTCACTTGGGCGTGACGGAAGCAGGTGGTTTGCGCACCGGCACCATCAAGTCCGCCATGGGCATTGGGGCATTGCTGATGCAAGGCATTGGAGATACGTTGCGCGTGTCTTTAACCGCCGATGTGGAAGAAGAAGTCAAAGCCGGATACGAGATTTTGAAAGCCTTGGATTTGCGTCACCGCGGGATTCGCATTGTTTCTTGCCCAACCTGCGCCAGAAGAGGCTATGATGTGCAAAAAACCATTGAGGCCCTGGAAGAAAGATTGGCCCATATCAATGAGCCTTTGAGCTTGGCGGTGATGGGCTGCGTGGTCAACGGTCCGGGAGAGGCCGGGCACACTGATTTTGGCGTTTGCGGCGGCAAAGGCGATGAAAATATGATTTTCATTGGCGGCAAGCCCGCTCATAAGGTCAAAAATGCCGATATTGTTGATGAGTTGGTCAGATTGGTTGAAGAAAAAGTAAAAGAAGAAAAAGTCAAAAAAGTAAGTTAAGGAAAGAAAGAATAGATGTCATTTGCAGAAAAATTGAGTAACGTTGTCAATCGCCATGATGAAATTCAGGCTTTGCTCTCTGAACCGAATGTCAGTTCGGAAGATTTGGTGCGCATGAACAAAGAGCTGGCAGCTTTAACGCCGGTTGTTGAGGCTGTTAACGAAATGAATCATGCGGAAAAAAACATGAACGATGCCAAAGCCATGATGGAAGATCCCGAGCTTGACAAAGAAATGCGGGAAATGGCAGAAGCGGAATATTATGAGCTGAAAGAAAAATTGCCCGAGCTGGAAAAGAAGGTTAAGATTCTTCTCCTTCCCAAAGATGAAGAAGATGAAAAGAACGCTATTTTGGAAGTCAGAGCCGGCACCGGCGGTGATGAGGCAGCCTTGTTCGCGGCGGTTTTGTTTGAGATGTATCAGCGTTATTCGCAAAAAATGGGCTGGAAGTTTGAGGTTAATGATGTGACGGAAAACGAGCTCGGCGGTTATAAAGAGGCCACAGCCAAGATTACCGGCAAAGATGTTTTCGCGCGTTTGAAGTTTGAGTCCGGCGCGCACCGTGTGCAACGTGTGCCGATAACCGAATCTCAAGGCCGAGTCCACACTTCGGCGGCCACGGTTGCCGTTTTGCCCGAGATTGAAGAGGTCGATATGTATATCAACCCGGCAGATTTGAAAATTGATGTTTATCGTGCCTCGGGTGCCGGCGGTCAACATGTTAACAGAACCGAGTCTGCCGTGCGTATTACGCATATTCCCACAGGCGTTGTGGTGCAGTGCCAAGATGACAGATCGCAGTTTAAGAACAAAGAAAAGGCCATGAATCACCTGCGCGCCAAGTTATATGACATGCAAAAAGCCAGCATTGATTCGGCATATTCGGAAAAAAGAAAATTGCAAGTCGGTTCTGGTGATAGGTCAGAGAGAATCAGGACCTATAACTATCCGCAAGGCCGCGTGACCGACCACCGTATTAATTTGACTTTATATAAGTTAGATGAGGTGGTCTCCGGCGATGCTTTAGGTGAGATTATAGATGCCTTGATAACCGAAGATCAGGCACAAAAGCTCTCTGAGTTAGATTAAAAAAAGCAAAAGGCTCATCGTTAAAGATGAGCCTTTTATATTATGGCATGATAGAAAGTTTTTTGCACATATTAACCAAACATTAACCCGAAATATGGTAGTTTTGAATATGGATGAAAAGGTTTGAGTAAGAAAACCGCATCCAAAGTATTGCAATATATCAAAAAGTAGTTGGTGGATATGTCAGAAATAAGTTTAACAGCGTCCATGCGCAGCAATTTGTTAAGCTTGCAACAAATCGCAAAGTTGCAAGACAGCACGCAATTGCGCTTATCCACCGGCCTCAAAGTCAATTCCGCAATCGATAATCCCAGTTCCTATTACACCGCCAGCTCGCTTAATAACCGAGCCGAGGATTTGTCCGCATTGCTTGATTCAATGGGACAATCGGTGCAAACCATCAAAGCCGCAACAGAGGGCATTGAGAAAGCGGAAGATTTACTCAGCCAAATGAAAGCCATTGCCGAACAGGTCAACACCGGGGTTTATGTGCCGGAGAAGAGCTATTTTGAAAAGCTGGTCGGTGCCAACGGTGCGGTGGTCAGCACGGCCGAAGAGCTGCGTGCGGCGGTTGATAGCGGCAAAGAAGAAATCTGCGTTTATGGCAAAATAGATTTAGGCGACATCTCCACCTCCGGCGGCATAAACTTAAAAGAAAATCAAAAGCTCGTCGGCGTCAACTATTATGGCAACTTCGGCTCCGAAGGCGAGGAGTTTTCCTCTATTTCCGCAACAGCGACAGTTGCCGGAAAAAATCTGATAGACATAACAAAGACAGGCTGCCTGATCAGTAATTTAAATTTAAGCTATGAGAATGATATAGCTATTGGAGGCCCTGCAGTTATCAGAGTCAGTGGTTCTAATGCCAACCTAGCAAACTTAAATATAAAGGCAGTTTATTCTGATGATAGTAGAAATTATATAGACAGATCTGCTATTTCAATTAATGCTTCAACTCAAATTGGCGGAAATTTAGATATTAATGTTTCAGGAAGCCTCGGTTCAGGAATTTTTGGTCATGAAATAACATTTTTATCCGATTCATTAACGAATATAAAAACTTTTGGTAGCGGTAGCCAAGGAGTATATCTTAATGGAACTCGATGCGATATAAATTCCGGTGCAATTCTTAATATTGAAAATAATGGCTCAGGAAATGGATTATATACAGGAGGAAATGCTGTATATAATATAAATTCGGGAGCTATAGTTAATATCGTAACAAGTAAAAATGCGGCAGGAATTAGTTTGCGTCATAACTCTCAAATTAATATTATGGGAAATTTGCAAATAAAAGTAATAGTTGTCTTTCTACATCGCCAACAGATAGTAATAACAGAATCAATATAACTTCCACTGCTCAAATATATTTTAGCGGAGATTATCTTTTGAGTAATGGCAAAGATAGCGGTGCTGGCCCTAATATTTTAGATATAGCTAGTGGTGCCAAAATTGCCGTTGAGAAAGATGGCAACGCTAAATGGTATGAAGTGAAAGCAGACTATAATGATACCAACACATCAGGGGCAGATAAACACATAACCGCAGACAACATAGAAACCACACTTAACGTTGCTGAAACCAACTCTTGGAAAACAGCAGAAGAGATAATTGTCGAGCAAGAAGAAAAAGATAAAAAAGAAAAGGAAGAAAACACTACATTGTTGAACGAAGATGAAGTCGCTTCTTATCAAACCCAATATAACAACGCCCTGTCGCAATATGATAGTTTGATTAAAGACAGTTCTTATAAAGGGATGAACTTACTTCAAGCAGACGACCTCAAAGTGATTTTTAATGAAAATCGCAGCGCCACTTTGGAGGTGAGCGGTGTGGATTTGAGCTCCGATAAAATCGGTATGATGAGCGCTGATTGGACCAAAGCTAAAGATGTGCAAAACAGTATCAATCAAATCATCAATGCCAAAAACACCTTGCGTTCCGCCTCAACCAAACTCGGCAACTATTATTCGATTATTACCGAGAGAGAAACTTTTACCGATAATTTGATTAATGTGTTGGAAGAAGGTGCAGATAAATTGACATTAGCAGATATGAATGAAGAAAGCGCCAACATGCTCTCCCTGCAAACCCAACAGCAACTGGCGATTAACTCCCTCTCGCTGGCATCACAATCGTCACAATCCATTTTGCGCCTATTCTAGGCACAAACCCTCTGCCAAGAACATAAAGAGCATCGCGGTCCACAGGGCACAGTCAGGGAGGCCATCAAACTGATGCCGTCAAACACGCTGTGTTTGAAGCTGGCTTCAGCTTGTCAAACGTCCCACGTGTGCCTCTTGCTTTTTCCTTCTTCAAATCATATATTTGATATAAACACAAATTATAGGAGATATGTAAAATGAAAAATTTTGTTGTAAAACTTGGAAATAGATTTATAGACATCTGCGCCTGGATATTTTTGGTAATGGTTGTCATTGCCGGCATAAACGCCATGACATATAATTTTGCCTCAGGTGTGCTTTTGCTCATTGGCGGCGTTTTTTCTTTTGTGTTTGTTTTTTACTTAATATATTTGGCAATATCTATTAATGATAGTTTGATGAATATCAATAAGCTCTTACAAGAAAATTTACCTGCCAAAGCAGAAAATAAAAAATAACAAATTTCTTACTCAAGAATAATCAAAGCTTATTAATGGGCCTCAATTAACGCTCGACAATTGTATAATTTTTGCTATTCTGATATCATATTCTTTATCAGGGAGAGAAAAATGAACAAAAAAGTCATCGCGCTCATCAGCACATTGGTCGGCATAATCTTTGTTTGTTTAGGCTTATCTGAAATGTATGCCAAACAAGCGGCAGAAGAGGAAGCAACCGCCATGGAAGAAAAAGTTTTCAATCAGGCGCAACAACCAACGGCTGAAACTTCCGGGCTGGAAAACATAAAATAAGTTTTATCAGAGAAAAATATTGTCAGTTTTAGATATCTTCATTCTGGCATTGGCCCTTGCGGTTGATGCCGGTATTGTTTCTTTTTCATATGGCTTAATCATCAAAAAGCAGCGTTTGAAAAACAGTATGCAATTAGCTTTTGCCACGGGTTTTGGACAATTCATCATGCCTGTTTTAGGCTGGCTCGGCACAAAATCGGTCAGTGCTTATTTGGCTCATTTTGACCATTGGATCTCTTTTTTGGTGTTTTTGCTTCTGGGGCTAAACATCATCAATGAAGCTTTGCATGAGAAAGATGATGAGATAAAAGACAAACACTTATCTTTTACCGCATTATTTGTTATCGGCGTGGCCACCAGCATAGATGCCTGTGCCGCAGGTGTGACGCTGTTTTTTATAAACGTGAGCATAGTTTGGGCATCAACCATCATTGGCCTAACAACATTCATCGTCAGTTGTTTGTCTTTCTATTTATGCCGATCGCTACAAAAAATCTCAACCCAAAAAATAGAAATTTTTGCCGGTTTGATATTAATATTCTTGGGCTTCAAGATTTTATTTGAGCATTTGACGGTGTTGTAAAAATTTGCAACGCTTTGAGCAAATTTTTGCCCGAAGGACGAAACTTCAACTGCGCATTGTTTTTGTAATAGGCCAATAAAAATAATCTGGTGCAGCAAGAAAGGCCCAGATCTTTATCTTTACAAAATTCAATATTTTCAATCAATTTATTGCGAGAAATATTTTCATATCTGCAAATTTCATCCATAGCTTCCCATTCGGAATCAGCCAGGCGCATACTTGTTCTTCTTTTGTTGAGTGAAATAATTTTATTAATCAATTTAGTCATGTTGATACCTTAATTTTGGGCTATATCCAAATTACATAAATATTAATATAGCAAAATATGTAAAAATGCAACTAAAAATTATATAATTGTTATTTAAACAAATTAATGGTATATTATTTTATGAACAAATACATATGTTGATATGTATTTACGGTTGAGCTTTTTTCCGGCGCAATAAACACATTTTGAATCGACGTTGGCATCTTTTTTGGCTGATGGTTCTTTTTAAGAAACCATCGCCGGAAGTTGGCCCTTGGAGCACTTCGGAGAAAGAGGCCCTGCCTGCATAATAAGAAACAGCCAACCACAAAGCCGCATTTTTGCAAACAAGGGCACAGTTTTTTTTCTTAAATTGGTAAATTTCGCCGTTTTGCGGTGTTTGAGAGATGAGTTTCATGCCGATAAAATCAGCCAGCTCTCTAAAATAATCAATCACATATGTAGGGCAATGCGTGGGCACAAAAACGGCGCCCTGCAACAAAGAGTTGAGATATTCATAATCTTTTAAGAACCCGTGCCCGAACCCCTGCAAAACAGGATAATCATCAACGGAAACAAACTTGATATTATGGGCATTAAACTGGCCTTTAAGCGGGTTGAAAAAAGTTTTTGCCGTGATGATTCCAAAGCTGTTTTTATAGTTGGCATCAAAAGCCAAAGAAACATGATTATAGGTGCCAATCACAACATAGTTATTATCCAAAGTGGCAATTTCTTCTCTGTCATGAGAAAAAATAACCTTAATGCGATTTTTTGCCAAATCGGTAAAAGAAATACCATATTCAATAATTTTGTTAAGGTAAGAATAAAAATCAGGGTTGCCGAAAAAGACCACGTTTTTTTTGAGTTTTAAGGCCGCCAGAAAAGCAATGATATACATTTCCGGGTGGGTTGGATAAACCGGTAGAAAAATTTTGTCTTTCTGCGCGTGTGTGATAATTTCCACCAATTTTTTGAAAGTATCCACCTCTTTTACGGCAAAGCCATCTTCAAAAATGGCTGAAAAATCTGCCACAACATAATCAATAACCGGGGCAAATTCTTTTATTTTTTTGATATTTGTGGGCTTTCTGAAATAAGTGCTGGCATCAATTTTCATATCGCCGGTGTGATAAACAACCGCATTTTCCGATTGGATAATAAAACCAAAGCTGTCAAAGCAGGTGTGTGAAGAAGCCGCCACGGCAATTTTTAGAGAGCCGAGGGAGATGTTATCATTGTCTTGAATAATATGAAATTTGGGATAAGAGCTCTTGCTCACGCCAAATTGGAGAAGCAGATCATCTAAAATCATTTTAGTATATTTTCCGCCATATATTGGGGGCAGGTGATACCCGGCTTTGATATAGTGGACAATTCCGTTCAGATGGTCGGGGTGAGAATGTGTGAGAAAAATGGCTTGAAGATTGAGGCTCTTATTTTGGAGTAGGGGACGAATATCGGGAACGGCGGCGGAGGCATCGGCAACATGCAGAGCCTGATAATTATCAAACTTGCCGACATCAACAATAATTGTGGTTGTTTTTGTTTTGCCGCGCAAGTTTACAACATCTGTATATTGGTAGCAATGTCCGCTAATTTGGTCAACATTATTACCGCCGAGCGGTTGCCAGAATAAACCTTTTTTTTCCCAATATTCAGACATTGTAAACTAACAAAACAAATTTTCCTTAATTATGGCGAGCGCGCCATTCTTCAAGTTTTGCCTCGCGCCACTGAGCAGCGGCGGAGAGCTGATTTTTTTTGCCGTTTTGAGAGATTTTTATCTCCGGCTGAGTATCATTTACTTTGTTATGAGTAGCAAAGAAAGCTTTTTCCAACTTTAGCTGAGCTTGTTTAACAATCTCATAAGTGGTCACAATTTTCTTTTTATATTTTTGAGCTTTTGTCGGCACTTTAGAGTGATAAGCCATGGCAGCTTTAATCCAATCTTTATCATTATTTTCATAAAGATTTTTCAAAAATTTTGCGGCATATTGAGCATTTTTTTGCGGATCAAAAGCATCTTCCACGGTTTCAAAAGCATCGGGATGATAAGCCAAATTAATTTGCATGCAGCCGACATCAATACTTTTAACGCCCAAGCGTTGCAAACGTTTCACCTCACGCACGGCCTCATCTTTGGAATCAAAAAACATACCCTTACCCTGAGCATTAACGGTCCAAGGCCAAGCATTTTTTTGTTTTTTTTCAGGATCCCAACGTCCCGTCTCCACACTGGCAATGGTTGTCAACAAATGTCTTTTGATTTGGTAGACTTTCTCCATTTTTTGTGTGGCATAAGTGCAAACATAAGCATCATCAATATGATCATTGTATACTTTGGCCTGCACTGGCTGAATCAACATCAGCAATACTAAAAAAAACATTAAATATATAGATACGCTAAAACGCATTCCTCTATTCCCTCAAAGTGCCACAAAAATCCCTTATGCAACCAATGTGCCAATTTCAATTTGCGAAAAGCAGATAAGGCGAACACAAGCCTTAAAAACTTTGAGGTTAGTTAACCAAAGGTGCCAAAAAAACACCATAAAGCGCTAGAAAAAATAAATAAAAAAACAAATCTAAACGCCAAAACGGAAGTGTTTATAGCATAGTTATTTATTAAAATCCAGTAAAAATTTGCCAAGCTGGACGATTGAGTCCGACATGGTAGTGCTAACAGTTTGAAAATCTGTCTTTTTCTGGTAAGAAATTTCATTCACATAGAGGCTCCGATTGACCTCTAATTGCAGTGCGAATATCTTTTTTCTGGGTTGGCAATAGTTAAAAGTGATAAAAGCGCCGGAATATGGTTTGTTAAATTCCACCCGATACTGATTATCTTTTGCCAACTGTTGCGCAAAGAACTGAGAAATATCATTAGGGCAGCTTTCATCAAACAAATTGCCGACACAAAAATCAATAGGCTGGTTTTCATTCATGATATTGCAAATTTTTGAGGGCATGGAGTGACAGTCGATAACGAGGCAGAAGCCAAATTTTTTATAACATTTGGTAATAAGTTGTTTGAGGCGTTTATGATAAGCGTCATAAACAAACTTGATTCTGTCGCAAATTTCGGCATAAGAGAGCAAACCGTCATAAATAGGTTTATTTTGGGCAACGATTCTGGGAATAACGCCCAAGCCGACGCGGCATCTGCGGCTGCCGATAGCGTTTTCCGGCATGGTTTTGTCAAAGAACATGGAGTCGCCAATTTCAATTTTATCGCGATTCACATCAATAAAAGCCCTTGAAATATTCATGGCAATCAGAGGGATTCCGGCATTGCTGGCAGGGCGAGCAAGCTCATCGACAAAACAATCTTCAGATAATCTGAGTTCAGATTCGCTCAAGCAAGTGTTTGCAAGAAACTCGGGCGGAAACATTCTGCCGCTGTGCGGAGAAGACAGCACGATGGGATAGATAAAATCTTCCGTATTATATTCATCAAAGATTTTAAGTTTATCATAGTCAATATTGAAGGTAATATGCTTATCTGTCACGATAGACCTCAAAAAAAAGATTATCCGTAAAAAGCAGTATAAAGGCAAAAGATTAACTATTTGATAATTGCTTTAAGATTTTTTTCAAAAATAAAAATTTTTGCTTGCCAAAGAGAAAATCATCATATATAGAAAATAGAGCAAACGGTATTATTGCGGGACATAACGGGTGTGTAGCTCAGCGGGAGAGCACTACGTTGACATCGTAGGGGTCACAAGTTCGATCCTTGTCATACCCACCAATAAAAAAACAGCCTACCTTATGTAGGCTGTTTTTTTATTGATAGAAAGGATATCAAGGTCGAACTTGTGAGCCCGTGAGGGGCTTGAGCCTAAAAACAACCGTTGCTCCGGTTGTTTTTAGGCGAAAAGGCGAAGTTTTGTTAGCGAGAGAGGGAAGCGTGAGCTTTCCGAAGCGAGGTTAAAAAACGAGTGACCGAAACGGAGTTGGCGAGGGACGAGCCCTACGGAGTAAGAAGGAG
>CALXWB010000014.1 GCA_944392225.1 uncultured Alphaproteobacteria bacterium
ACATTGGCGTTTTCAATATCACCCATATCAATGTAACGATAACCGGCATCAAAGTTCAAGCATTTATTGATGCGGACGGTCATACCGGCACCCAAGCTCCAGGTGAAGTTGTCAGAGTCGTTATTTTCGGTAATTCTTTTTCCAAAGTGAGTGCTAAATACATCCATGCTGATTTGAGACCAACCGATACCTGCGCTGATATAGGGGCTGATAACATAGTTGGGCAGAAAATCAATATAACCATTTAACATGAGGTTCTGAGCGCCAAATTCGGTTCCACTACCTCCTCTTGAGCTTGTTTCCTCATGATCTTCACGATAGGTATATTCTAATTCTGCGCGGAAGTATGAATAACGGTAACCGACAGCACCACTCATCATCCATACATTGTCAAAATCTACTTCTGCTGTTGTAGAGGCATTATCATCTTTATCATTAAGGTTTGAGTTGGTGACACCGCCACGAAAAGCAGCATACCAGCCATCACGAGCCTCAGCTGTTCCGGCTATTGCGGTTGAGAGCAGCAAAGCTCCCAATAAGGTGAAAACTTTTTTTTGCATATTCTTCTCCAACAAACAATATTGTCAAAATTTTCAAAATTTGTCTATTTTTATCATAATCACATATATAAAGCAAGTTTTTTTTTATGACTTTTATGTTACACTCATATCGCAAATTAATTAAAGTTACGTTAATTTATATTTAGACGAAAAAAGGTCGCACTTATTTGTGCGACCTTTTTATTATTTATTGAAGACTTCATCGAACATGACCACTCCTTGGTAGGTAACGACTACGCGAACAACATTCCCATTTTCAGAGAAAGTATATACGTTGGCATCGCCTCCAGTTGCAACGAAGGGGGTCTCTTTGTTAAGGCCACCCTCTAGGGTCATCTTCGAAGAGTTGACATCGTCGAACAGTTCTCCATCAATGACACTTAGGTATGCCCAAGAGATGTTTTTACCAGATCTGTCTACTTCAATGTATGATGGAAACAGCTTAGTGCCGTTCCATGCATTACCAACCTGATCTGTGATCGTGTTGGTATTCATTGCAGTAAACTGTTTATACCCCTTCATAAAGGAAATGATTCCTTTAGAAGTGATTATTGTTCCGGTATATATCGGCAATAATTTTTCATTGCCGGCTTGTGCTTCCCAAGCGACACTGATTGTGCCGAATTTTTTGGTCTTCTCGATATCGATCTCTCCCCATTCCGGATCAATTGTCGGATCTTGAGGAACCAAAACATCTACATCAACCAATGCCGTGGCTGGGTAAGTTACACCGTTATATTGTCCGCTGATGTTGAATGCAGCGTTATAACGGTTATAATCGCCAACCAAACCTTGCAGAGGAGCAGAATATCCTTCATTTTGGATATTCATCCAGTCTACAGATTTAAAGTTTACGGTGATATCGCCATCTTTATAGACAGCTGTTTCGGAGACAAAATTAAATTCGGAACTCAAACGCTCGTTGGCCCTGCTGGTATATACCAAGTCATAAGGTGATTTAAGCGTGGTTACCGTGATGTTTTGTCCGCCGGAACGTGTGGAAGTGGAAACAGACCTCGGCGTCAAAGATGTGTAATCAAATTCGGCTGAATTCAACTGCAAATTTCTCTTGGCCGGTGCTTGAACATATATGTCCAAAAGCACTTCTTTATAAGTGTTTGTTTCTTTGCCGTCACTAAATTTTTCATATAAAGTGAAGTAGCTCTTCCATTGTGTATCACTGATCCTTTCCAGACCTTCGTTCATAACCCGCCACTCCGTGCGAGTTACTTCCTCAGGTTTGACATCAATATCCACGAGCGGATAATACATGGCATTAAAGTTCCCATAGGTTTCTTTGAATGTTAATGTATATTCCGTACGGTTATATTTGGTGCCGTCGGCGTCAACAATTGTCCCCATGTCTTCTGGCTTTTGTCCGCTCAAAACCACCTCAGGGGTCGGTGCCAGGAAGTTCAAACGTTCTCCCTTATACATTGTGTAGGCGGTTTGATAAGTTTCTTCAATGTTGAAAGTGAAGAAATCAAAATCAAAAGTGTGCCTATTTACAATGGTGGTGATAACATGACCGGTTGTTTGGTCGGTTTCCGTGTTTTCAGAAACTTTGACCGGATCAAGCATATCTTTCAGACTCAATGTATTGTTTGGTCTAACAAAGCGCTTGTTGTCATCCACTTTGGTTTCGCGTTTTAACTCTTGCGTGGCAACTGAATCTCGTTCCCCAGTTTGAGAATATGTGCGACGGAAGATGATTTTAGAAATCCACTTGTTGTTGGTATTCTCCAGCTCATAGAGAATTTTTTCTGAAATGAGCTCATCTTCCGTTGGTGGCGGTACGGTGCCTTTTTCCACCCAAAATTCTTGGCTTTGGTTCAAAACATAAGTGTCACCGTTGAAGGTGGCATCAAAATAAACCTTGGCCGGATATGAGAGATATGTTTTTCCTTCGGAAACTTTTTCCGTATAGTTTCCGTAAGAGTACTTATCTGCATCATAAGCGAATTTGTGAATGTCATAAGGCATGGCAACGACCTTCAAACCCTTATAGGTCTTCCAAGCTCTTTCCGATGAACCGTAAACGCCGATGTTATAATTATTGGCATATTGCCAATCAGCGCTCCAATCAGAAGATGTTTTTTGGAAAACATAGTCATTTATGTTTTCTTTAACATAATCTTCCGAGGTTTTGGTTCTGACTTCTTTGAGGTTGGGATAACCTATCTCAATGCTTGGAACAATCCAGGCCTCTTTTTCATCATCTATCCACTGTTTGATTTCAAGTTCAGTAGAATAGGTGACGCGTTTTTTGCCGCTAACGGTCCAGAATTCCCAAACATCTACCTGTGACGTGTAAATGTTGGTATTGTCATCGAGCTTGCGGTTGAAGAACAATTTTTCGGTTCCGCCGATGATGATGGCGCCGTTGAAGATATCTTCTTCCGGGTCAACAACTTCCGGCGCATTGACATAAACATAGGGATAAAGATAATCTGTATGTTTGCTATTGTCATGCGTGTGGTGGCGCTTTACTTCAAAAGTAAAAGTTACTTTACTTCTGATGTAGCTCCTATCACCAATGAAAAACCTTTCAACCGTTTCCGGTTTTTGATCAATGTACTTTATCTCATCCAAGATACAGTTTGCCAAATCAACCCCCTCATATTTTGAGGTGGCTGTTTGGTAACTGGTTTCAAAGGAGATTTGCATGCCATCAAAAAAGAACTCAAAGTTCTGCTCATAAGTTTTGAGCGTAATGTTGTCATTATTCTCGCTTGCTTTGAGCTGAGCTTTGCCAAGATTTTGATCCTGGAGGGTGAAAACCTTTGTGCCTCGGCTCATTTCTTCCGGCTGAGACCATTTGATTTCAAACGGCAACAGCTGGTTGATTTCTTCCGTGCGGGTTTTTCCGTCTTTTTTCACATCGAGCAAAGCCATTGAGGTGACCACATCAGACACCAGAGTGTTGGAATATTTCCAATCATGTTTGATGTCGAGAGAGCCGTCAACCAGCGTAGCTCCATTTTTCTCCGAATTAGGCTCCGGTTCAGGTGTTAGTCTAATCCATGTTTCATCCGTGCAGGAAGAAACTGCCAGAGTCAGGATAATTGTTGCTACCGGCAACAAAAATCCAAAAAATCTTTTTGTTTTCATCTGTAATTATTTTAGAGTTTTTAGATTTCTGTTACAGAATGTCGATTTTGACAAAAGATGTTCTTTCTGTCCTGTAATAATAAAATTCATAGTTAATACAATTATAGTTATTCAGTATTCCTTATAGCACAGATTTACAAAAAAACAAGCCAAAATAGACAAAATTTTAAAATGTTATAAATTTGAAATGTTTAAAAAAGAAAGAGCCGCAAGCATAAAAGCTTGCGACTCTTTCCGATAATAATTTCTCAATGTGTAAGGGAGTAGTACTCCACATACGTCATTGATTTTGACTTGTGTGTCTTTTTGAATTTCCACACAAATCCTATACTAAATTGGCCACGACCCAGATGAGTGGTCTGAATCTTCTCATATCCGGCTTTGATACCGATACTATGACCAATTTTCACTCTTTTCATAATTTGTACACCGGCCTCGTAGCTGAGGGTGTTGTGGGCGATACGTCTGACAGAGCCAACCTCAGTTGCCTGAGGGTAATAGCTTGTCAATCTCGTATACCCTGCACCCCCGTAAAGGGAAAACTGCCAAGGCTTGTGCTTTGTGAAATGAAGCACAAGGTTGGCACCTACGGTCGGGACGTATCCGTCCTTAGTGTAGGTTAGTTCTTGGTACCGCAAGGTCGGTATTTTTGTTAGCTGTACTTTTGCCTCAACGGAGAGCGCAAAGTTGCGCGGATGTACTCCGTTGCGGTGACCGGTACAGAAATCGTAGCCAATCACCAGCTCGGCCTTAGGAGAGAACTCCTTGACCGAAACTGATGTGTTGGCATCGATATCTTGTGTCAAATTGGTGTACGCTCCGAATACTCCCGGCTGGAAGTACCAGCCTGAGCATTTCTCTGCAATTTGATGCAGCATGGCGTTTTCTGTTAACGGGGTCCATTCATTTTTCCCCGTCTTGGTCCAGTCACGATCCTTGTTCTCCGGAACTATAGAAGTGTATTTACACTTCTTAGTTCCATATTCGAACACCCCCTGTGCAGAGGCATTTGATGTTATAAACAAAGATACCAATACAACTAACAAGAAAAAATATTTAGATTTCATAATGTTTAATTTTAATGGTTTATAAATTCTGGGCGCAGTCACCAATTATGAACACGTCATAAAGTGAGAGTTGGCCCTATAAGGATTTTTTGTTTTAATTTGTAAGTCTCCGTCTACCTTACTTGGCGAAGACTTCATCGAACATGACCACTCCTTGGTAGGTAACGACTACGCGAACAACATTCCCATTTTCAGAGAAAGTATATACGTTGGCATCGCCTCCAGTTGCAACGAAGGGGGTCTCTTTGTTAAGGCCACCCTCTAGGGTCATCTTCGAAGAGTTGACATCGTCGAACAGTTCTCCATCAATGACACTTAGGTATGCCCAAGAGATGTTTTTACCAGATCTGTCTACTTCAATGTATGATGGAAACAGCTTAGTGCCGTTCCATGCATTACCAACCTGATCTGTGATCGTGTTGGTATTCATTGCAGTAAACTGTTTATACCCCTTCATAAAGGAAATGATTCCTTTAGAAGTGATTATTGTTCCGGTATATATCGGCAATAATTTTTCATTGCCGGCTTGTGCTTCCCAAGCGACACTGATTGTGCCGAATTTTTTGGTCTTCTCGATATCGATCTCTCCCCATGGATCCGGGGTAGTTGGGCTTTCAGCCTCAACCTCAACCCAAATCTCCTGACCAGCCTTCAGACCGGAAATGGCATCGTTTACGTTTCCTGTAGTGGACTTGTGGTTTCCGTTGAAGGAAATCTGCTCACTGTATGATTCGTATTCTTTACCATTCTGTGTCTTAATGACAGCAGCACCGGCATTGAACCCAGCGTAAGAAGTAGTAGTTTCGCCATAAGGCATAGCTACTTCCTTACCCGCCTCGCGGCGGTAATACAGTCTTTCTACTTCAGAATGAACTTCCTTGCGGAAAGATTCACCTGTTTGGCTATCCGACCATGTATAAGTCCAAACGGTCTTATACATTTTTGCATAAATATATTCACTTTTCTGATAAAGCTCAGAAACGGTTTCATTTACGCTAACTGACGGATTGCCAATGTTGCTGGAAGACCATATTTTTGCTACGTTGTCGCCTTCTACCCAAGTTTTTACGGTTGCAAGACCAGAAACAGTTTCCTGCTCCTTAATCTGCTGTCCATCCTGGGTAAAGATGTGGGTTAAATCTAATTTAGATTCATAGCTTTCCTCAGAAGCTTTTGTATAGCTTCCGTTTCCGGCGATTGAACCTTCATAAATTTTTTCACCCGGCTCAACGTTTTCCGGCACCAGTACAGAGTACTGGATGTTCATTTCTTCCTGATGAGCCTTTTGGGAAGGCATGTCAGTGAAATGGTTTACCGCGTGAGCAGTCACCTGAAAACGGTTGTATTTTTCACCATTTTGCTCGATTGTCTCAAGCAAAATAGCGTCCTGTTTTGCAACCGTTGTGCTGTCGTAGCGACAGCCGGCAACAGCCCCAAGTAAACTGGCTTCATACCAGCTACCAGTTAAGGTAACTTCCATTCCTACAAAAGAAAGCTTGCACTCTCTTTCATATTTAATGAAGTTAACTTTTTGGTTGCTGTGAGCTTCAGCCTTCTTGGCAACACCAGAGGTTTTGCCAAGATATTCCTTCACTGCGGATGCAGAAGTTGTCTCTGCGATGGGTTCCCAGGAAATCTCCATTGGAGCGTTTTCACGCTCGATGAAAACTCCATCCACGACTTCACCATTGACCTTGAGGTCAATGATGCCACTGAAGTAATGGTCGGCTTTCGCCAAACCATCACTAACTTTCCAAGCTCCGTGGTGGAGCTGGAAGTCAGACATAACCGCTGTGGTGTCGCCGGGAGCAGCCGGGTTTTCCGGTTCATCGGTGATGAACTCTTCGTCGGTGCAGGATACAGCACCAAATACAATAACGAATAAAGCTGCAAGGTTCATGAGATTGCTCATGAAATTCTTGTTTGTAAAGTTTTGTGTCATATGATTTTTTATTTATTTGTTTAATATTTAGTGTTGGTCTGTCCGATTTCAAGAAGCTTTCCCCGCATGAAGAAGACTTACCTTACTCATTTTAAGCAAAAATAAACCCTTATATTTGATTTACTTTACTTAAAAACCAACTTATGAAATCTCGTTTTTATAATTATAGTGAGCCGTAGCTCCCATAACTAATATATGTTGAGCTATTACTCGGACAATGTAATAGTGATGATAAAATAATTTGTTTGACAAAATTATAATAGCATGAATTGGTTAAAAATACAATAAAAAGTTATGAATCCTTTTCTTTGCAGCGAAATTTAACAAAACTGTCACAATACAATTTTTTGTCAAAGGAATCGGAAATCGGGCTAAGCCTTAGTGGGTGCGAATCTGCTTCGATTCGCTTTTTTTTGTGTATAAAGAGTCGGTTAGAGAAAATTATTGCAATATTTTGCTTGCAAGAATCGGAATCATTGTTATATTTTTGAGCCAGTATGAATTGGCTTTGAGGGCGAATCTGCTCTCTAAAGCTGTGTTTTTAACCTATGACTGCCTTATTTCCTTATAAGACGGTCAGCTTATGGAGCTTATTATAACATGACTAAATGGGTATATACATTTGGAAACGGCAAAGCCGAAGGCGACGCCAGCATGCGTAATCTCCTCGGCGGTAAAGGTGCTAACCTTGCTGAAATGAACAAGGTCGGCTTGCCTGTACCTCCAGGATTTACCGTTACAACCGAAGTTTGCACTTACTACTATGCAAACAACAACACTTATCCTGCCGATCTTAAAGAACAGGTTAAACAAGCTGTTGCCGGCGTTGAAAAAATTATGGGCAAAAAATTTGCCGATGCCAACAACCCGTTGCTCTTCTCCGTTCGTTCCGGCGCCAGAGTTTCTATGCCGGGTATGATGGATACCGTTTTGAACTTGGGCTTGAATGATGAAACCGTTAAAGCTTTGGCTAAAGCCAGCGGTTCTGAAAGATTTGCTTACGACTCTTATCGTCGTTTCTTGCAAATGTTCTCCGATGTGGTTTTGGGTGCCGATTTGGAACTCTATGAAGGCGCTTTGGAGAAAATGAAAGTCGCTAAAGGTTATAAATCTGATACTGATTTGACCGCTGACGACTTGAAAGAACTCGTTAATGAATATAAAGAAATCGGCAAAAAAACAGGCAAAGTCGTTCCGCAAGATCCTTGGGAACAACTCTGGGCCGGTATCGGCGCCGTTTTCGGTTCTTGGATGTCTGCTCGTGCCATCACCTATCGTAAATTGAACAACATTCCGGGTGATTGGGGCACAGCCGTTAACGTTCAAACCATGGTGTTCGGTAACGCCGGTGATGACTGCGCTACCGGTGTTTGCTTCTCTCGTGACCCGGCTACCGGTGAAAACAGATATTATGGTGAATACCTCGTCAACGCTCAAGGCGAAGACGTTGTGGCCGGTATCCGCACACCGCAACCGATGGCCTCTGAAGGCAAAGGCAACTCTTTGGAAGAATTGTGGCCCGATATTTATAAAGAATTGGTTGATGCCAGAAACAACCTCGAAAACCACTACAAAGATATGCAAGATATGGAATTCACCATTGAACACCGCAAACTCTGGATGTTGCAATGCCGTAACGGTAAACGTACCGCTGCTGCCGCCGTTCGTATGGCTGTGGAAATGGTTGAAGAAGGCTTGCTCAATAAAGAAGAAGCTATTATGCGCGTTGGTGCTGACCAATTAGACCAATTGTTGCACCCGATGCTCGACCCGAAAGCTAAGAAAAACGTTATAGCTACCGGTTTGCCGGCTTCTCCCGGAGCTGCTGTCGGTCGCGCCGTTTTCAATGCTGAAGATGCTGAAAACTGGGCTAACAAAGGTGAAAAAGTTATCCTTATCCGTAACGAAACATCTCCTGAAGATATCGGCGGTATGCACGCTTCTCAAGGTGTGATTACTGCTCGCGGCGGTATGACCTCTCACGCAGCCGTTGTTGCTCGCGGTATGGGTACTCCTTGCGTTTCCGGCTCTAACGATATTACCATCGACTATGCTAAGAAAACAATGACCACCAAATCCGGCGTTGTTGTTAAAGAAGGCGACTGGGTATCTTTGGACGGTGCTAAAGGTCAAATCATTGAAGGTCAAATCCCGACTGTTAATGTTGAAATGACAGGTAACTTTGGCAAACTCATGAGCTGGGTTGATGAAATCCGCACCATGAAAGTTCGCGCTAACGCTGAAACTCCGAAAGATGCTCAACAAGCTCTTGATTTCGGCGCTGAAGGTATTGGTTTGGCCAGAACCGAACACATGTTCTTTGATGCTGACCGTATTCCGGATATGCGCGCTATGATCTTGTCTGACACCACCGAAGGTCGTCGTGCTGCTTTGGCTCGTTTGTTGCCTTACCAAAAACAAGACTTTAAAGACTTGTTCAAAATTATGAACGGCTTGCCGGTTACCATCCGCTTGCTCGATCCGCCTTTGCACGAATTCTTGCCGCATACTGATGCCGAAATGCAAGAATTGGCTAACAAAATGGGCATGACTTTGGAACAAGTTAAAACTCGCGCTAATGCTTTGCACGAAGCTAACCCGATGCTTGGTCACCGTGGTTGCCGTTTGGCCGTTACATATCCTGAAATTGCCGAAATGCAAACTCGTGCTATTCTTGAAGCCGCTTTGGAATGCCAAGATGCAGGTATTAAAGTAATTCCTGAAATCGAAGTTCCGTTGATCGGTGCTAAGAAAGAGTTGGATATTGTTAAACACATTATCGATGAAACCGCTGAAAAAGTATTCGCTGAAAAAGGCAAGAAGATTGACTACCTCGTTGGTACCATGATTGAATTGCCGCGCGCTGCTTTGCAAGCTGAAAACATTGCAGAAACCGCTGCATTCTTCGGCTTTGGTACCAATGACTTGACCCAAACCACTTTGGGTATGAGCCGTGATGATACCGGTGCAATCCTCGATGAATACCGCGCTAAAGGTGTTTATGTTGCAGATCCGTTTGCATCTATCGACGTTGATGGTGTGGGCAAATTGGTTCGTCGTGCTGCCGTTGAAGGCCGTGCTACCAACCCTGACTTGCACTTGGGTGTTTGCGGTGAACATGGTGGTGATCCGAAATCTATCGAATTCTTTGATGAGGTTGGTTTGGATTATGTATCTTGCTCTCCGTTCCGTGTTCCTGTTGCTCGTTTGGCCGCAGCTCAAGCTGCCGTTAAACACAAAGGCCAAAAGAAGGCTGTTGACGGGGCTAAGCATGGTGGTTGCTGCAGCCAAAAATGCGCCTAAAAATAGGCAACTTGCTAAATAACTTTCATGCTTGGAGATTTTTTCCTTATGTATGTTTTTATACACCGCGGAAAAAATCTCCGTCGCAGCAAAGCTATTAATCAAGTTGATTGCTACATAATTGGAAAAAAATGCCTGATGTATGTCAGGCATTTTTTATTATAAGAGGTGTTGCGCTCGAAAGTTTCTGCGTAGCATAGCCTCCGCCAAATTTTCTTTGGGCAACTTGCTAAATAACTTTCATGCTTGGAGATTTTTTCCTTATGTATGTGTTTATACACTGCGGAAAAAATCTCCGTCGCAGCAAAGCTATTAATTAAGTTGATTGCTACATAATTGGAAAAAAATGCCTGATGAAAGTCAGGCATTTTTTGTTATAGAGGAGGCGCCTCGCTCGAAAGTTTCTGCGTAGCATAGCCTCCGCCAAATTTTCCTTGGGCAACTTGCTTAATCATTAATCAAGTTGATTGCAACGATGTTGAAAAAAAGCGTCTGATTTTTTATCAGGCGCTTTTTTTTCAGTGCAAATTTTTCGTTTTTGATTTTATATTTTCTTTTCCAATCAAACAATTAAAGAAGCTTGCTCTTGCAACTTATTTATTTTTTTAGTGCTTCTTACTCTTTAGGGCTTGTTTGACCTTGCTGAAGAATCCAACATCTTCCGTGATGTTGTTAAAAACATGGGTCGGTGCCACGGGTTGCGGTGTGGTCGGCGTGTTTGTTATATAGTTGACGTCTTTTGTGGCAATTTGCTTAAAGGTAAAGATGATGACCGCGCCGGTGACAATGGAAAAAGACAACAAAAACCAAATATTGCCAAAAAACTGCATCATGGCCGAGATGAGAATCGGGCCGATAATCAAGCCCATACTTTGCAGCAAAATCAGCATGCCGCTGGCTTGCGTGCGCTCCGAATCTTCCAGTTTATCATTGGCGTGAGAAACAGATATCGGATACATGACAAAAATGCCGCAGCCAAGAAGAAGCGATGATAAGGCAATGACGGTTTTTCCGCCGTCTATAAAATAGTGCATCCAAGGGGCTATCAAAAACAGAAAACCCGATGTCCACATCAAAACAAAGCGACGGTCAAAATAGTCAGACAATTTGCCAATCGGCAATTGTGCCAGCATGCCGCCAAAAATGCCAAAAAACATGAAAATTGAGGTTTCTTCAATGCTCAAACCGTTGCTGTGAGCATAGATGGCACCCAAAGTGTAAAATGCACCAACCAAGAATCCGCTGGCAAAACACCCAACCACTCCAACCGGGACTTTTTTATATAGCTCTTTTAATGGCATGGATTTGTGCACCGTGATGTCCGGCGTGGGTAGGGCGGTTAATGATATGGGAACCAAGGCAATGGAGAATAAGCCGGAAACAATCATATATATGACTAAGCCGTTTTTATCTTGAATGTTTAACAGCAATTGTCCAAAGCTGGAGCCAAAATAGGTGCTCAGCATGTATAATGACATAATGATGCCGCGGTTCTTGTTGTTGGCTCTGGTGTTTAACCAGCTTTCCAAACACAAAAAACAGCTTCCGATACAATAGCCCTCAAACAAACGCAATAAGCCCCAAAATGTGGCATTGACCTCAATATAATGCAGCGGAACAACGGCGGAAAAAGTGGAAATAAAGGCACAAAAAGCGCGGATATGTCCAACTTTGTTGATGATGCGATAGGAGGTGAGCGAGGCCACAACATAGCCTAAATAATATAGCGAAAGGACAATACCGGCTTTGGCCGTGTCAATGCCGTTGGCCGTCATGCGCAAAGCCAAGGTGGAAGACAACAAAGAAAAGGCACAGCAGGTTAAAACCGTGCCCATGAAAAAGGCTGAAAGCGGGGATATAATGCTTTTTAAACTGGAAAAAAATTTGCTCACGTTTTGTATACTCTTTATATTATTACTTATTTTATGTTTTTAGTGATAGCGAATATTATGATTTAGTCAAGTTTTTATATCTTAACGTATGTATAAAAGAGGTTGACTTTTGGGCCAAACTGCATTGTTATAATGACAAAGTCGACGTTTTATAAATTATATGAAAGATTAATTATGTTAAAAAAGATTTTCTTTGCCATAATCTTGTTTTTGTGCCTGATAGCTGCGGCTTATTTGGGTTTTGTGAAATATAAAGAATGGAAAATGCAAAGCTTGCAAGAAGAACAAGCCAAATTGGCCGATGGCTTTGATGCAAAACAACTTATTGAAATTGCAAAGAATCTTTCTGAAAAAGCTTATGAAAAACCAACGGATGTTTTGCCCGAAGAGCTCAAGAATCTGAATTATGATCAGCACCGCGATATTCGCTTTGTGCGCGAAAACGGCCCTTGGTATAACAAGTCTTTGCCCTTTGAGGTGCAGTTTTTCCATTTGGGGTCCATGTTCCAAATTTCCGTTCCGATTAACGAAATTGTGAATGGTAAGGTGCTGCCGATTAAATATTCTTCCGCCTTTTTTGACTATGGTAAAAACAAACTGGATACCGAGGCTTTGAAAAATGTGGGGTATGCCGGTTTTCGCCTGCATTATCCATTGAACTCTCGCCAATATTACGATGAGCTGATTTCTTTTCTCGGTGCCAGCTATTTCAGAGCCCTTGCCGTGGGACAAAAATATGGTATTTCAGCCCGTGGATTGGCCATTGATACGGCTGTGCAAACCGGCGAAGAATTTCCTATTTTTAAAGAATTTTGGCTCAAACGCCCCAAACATAACGACCAAAGTATTAAAGTTTATGCTTTGCTTGATAGTCCAAGCGTGACCGGGGCTTATGTCTTTACAATCACGCCGGGCTTGAACACCACTGTGAAGGTGGATGCCACGCTCTTTCCTCGCAAAGATATCAATAAGCTCGGCGTGGCTCCGCTGACCTCAATGTATCTGTTTGGCGAAAACAGCAAAAACAAGTTTGACGATCATCGTCCCGAGGTGCATGACAGCGACGGCTTGCTCGTTTGGAACGGCAATGATGAATGGCTTTGGCGTCCGCTTGATAATTCTAAATATTTGCGAATCAGCTCTTTTTCCGATAATAACCCCAAAGGTTTCGGTTTGATGCAAAGAGACAGAAATCCCGAGCATTATATGGATTTTGAAGCGGTTTATGAAAAACGTCCGAGCGTTTGGGTCGAGCCTTTGGAAAACTGGGGCAAAGGTGTGGTTCAGTTGGTGGAAATTCCTTCCATTCAGGAAATTCATGATAATATCGTGGCTTATTGGGTGCCGGATGAAAAAATCAAAGCCGGTAAGGAATATCATTTTTCTTATATGCTGCATTGGGCTAACGAAGTGCCGGTGGACAATGGACTGGCTAAAGTGAAGGCAACTTATACCGGTGTTGGCGGTGTTTCCGGCATGCTTGAAAACGAAAAACGCAAATTTGTGGTTGATTTTATCAATCTTCCCGTTAAAAACCTGAAACAAGCCATTGAAAACAAAGAGGTGGTTGCCAATATCACCGTGAGTGAGGGTGTGGTTAAAGGACATCATCTGATGTATAATCCGCTTACGGGCGGAGCTTTGCTCTATATGGATTTTAAGCCTAACGGCAAAACTTCCGAAATCAGAATGAGCTTAACTGATAAAAACGGCAAAAATTTGTCTGAAATATGGAGTTATCAATGGTTGCCTTAAAAATTCAGAGCGTGAATGACGTGGTTGCCGCTTATGTGCAAAGCTTTGGCTATTCTGATGCCGAGGCTCAAGTTTTGACGGCCGGCATTATGCAAAATTATGCCGAAAAACTCAATTCCGATGATTTGCTCTCTTCTTTGAACGAGATTGTTTATCAAAAAATAAAACCACTGTTTGCTCATGCCAAAAACAGTGAAAAAACACAGAACTTGGCCTTGTTTAAGGCTTTGTTCTTAATGCATGACGGGGCAAAAATTTGTCCGACCCAGCTGTTTGACGATAAGCCTTTGCCGGCACAGTTGGTTGAAAAAATAAATTTTGATGAGCTTAAAAATGCGCCGCTTATCAAACGCAGCCAGATGGAAGCTCAGAAAATTGAGCCGATTGAGTTTTGGAAAACGCTCGGTCAGCTTTTGGGCTTGGTAAAAAAAGGATAATTTAATGGCTTTTTCTGATACCGAAAATTTGATTAATCTGAACCCGGAAAGAGTGCGCCATCGCCGCATTAAAGTTTTTGGGTTGATGTTTGTTTCTACGTTGCTTGCCACGCTGAAATGGGTGTCTTCCATTCCGACGGATAGTTTTTGGTTGACCAAATTTTTGATGACATGCTTGTTTATTTTAACTTTCGGCTGGATTGCTTTGTTTTTCTGGTCCAGCATTTTCGGCTTCATTGAGCTGATGAGCAGACGCAAAGTTCCGGGAATCAATTGGGCACCCAAAGATGCTCCGCTCACCACCAAAACCGCTATCTTGATGCCGGTGTATAATGAATCGTCAACCAATGTTTTTGCCAACCTGCTCGCCATGGCTCAGAGTTTGAAAAATACCGGCAGAGAAAAGGCGTTTGATATTTTTGTCTTAAGCGATACCACAAACCCCAAAGTTTGGGTGGAAGAAGAAAAAATTTGGCTCGAGGCAAAAAAGCAAATTCCCGAAGGAATTAATCTCTATTATCGCAGACGGGCTAAAAATACGGCACGCAAAAGCGGCAATATTGAAGATTTTTGCACCAAATGGGGCGCTTATTATGACTTTATGATTGTTCTTGATGCTGATAGCTTGCTTGAAGGTGAGACCATGGTTAAAATGGTGCAGCTGATGCAAGTTAACCCTAAAACAGGTATTATTCAAGCGCCACCGATGTGTTTGAACGGGCATAGCTTGTTTGCTCGTATGCAGCAGTTTGCCGGTAAGGTTTACGGGCCGATTGTTTCTGCCGGTTTGGCTTATTGGCAAGTGGGGGACAGTAACTATTGGGGGCATAATGCCATTATTCGCGTGAAAGCCTTTATGGCCTGTTGCGGTTTGCCGGTTTTAAAAGGCAAAGCTCCCTTCGGCGGTATGATTTTGAGCCACGATTTTGTTGAGGCTGCTCTTATTCGCCGCGGCGGCTGGGCGGCTTGGCTCTTGCCCGAGCTCAAAGGCAGCTATGAAGAATGTCCGCCGACCATGATTGACTTTGCCATTCGTGACCGGCGCTGGTGTCAGGGAAATATGCAGCATTTGAAAATTTTGGTTTCCAAAGGCTTGCACCCCGTCAGCCGTGTGCATTTTACCATTGGCGTGATGTCTTATCTTTCTTCACCTTTGTGGTTGGCTTTCTTGGTCATCGGCACGATGATTGTGCTGGGGCGCGGTATTTTCCCGCCGGTGTATTTTGAAGAAGTGCGCACGCTTTTCCCCGTGTGGCCGATTTTTGACAAGCTCGGCACCATTACACTATTTGCTCTTTCCATGTTTATGCTGATTTTTCCAAAGTTTTTGGGTTTAATCGTCTTTTTGCGCGATAACAAAAACAAAAGAAAAATCATTGGTTTGTGGTCTGCCTTTAAAAGCGTGATTGCCGAGATTGTGATGAGCGTGTTAACAGCTCCGATTATGATGATGTTTCAGAGCAAGTTCGTGTTTGATATTTTTGCCGGAAATTCCGTTTCTTGGAATACGCAGAATCGCGATGATACGGGAACTTCTTTCAAAGAGGCTTTGGCTCGGCATTTTTCGCACACGGTTTTGGGAATTATCTCAACAATTGTGATTTGGTTTTATGCGCATTCCATCTTTTGGTGGATGTTGCCGATTACCATCGGATTGATGCTTTCCATCCCAATTTCTATGTTCACTTCAAGAGTGAAAAACGGCGAATGGTTTAAAAAACATGGTTTTTTCATTATCCCGGAAGAGACTAATGTGCCAAAAATTTTGCGCGAGGCTAAAATTTATTTGAAAAAATTGCAAAATCTCGAGCCAAAACAAAAAGGCGTGGCTTTGCTGACGGAAGATAATGTGATGAACGCTTTGCATATTGCCATGTTGCAGGTGAACGGTCCGGCACCCGATTTTTCTAAAGAAGTGATGCAAAATGCCGAGATTAAGCTTGAAAACTATTTGACCTATGGCAAAGAAATGGACTTGAGCAAAGATGAAGAACTTTCTTTGCTTTATAATCCCAAGCTCTTGTCTCAAGCCAATGTGATGCGCTATCTAAAAGGGTAGGCCTTTTTCCATGAGGGCCAAAACAATGGGTTTGTCTGCCGGTGCAAAGTCATAATTTTTCAGCTCGGCCACATTCACCCATTTATAGGTTTCATGCGAATCCATATAGGTGATGTTTTGGGTTTTGCTTTCGGCAAAAAAAGCCTGCAGCAATATGGTGCCAAAATCATAGGCATATTCTGAGCTCATAAAGAAGCTTTTGACCGATATATTGAGGTGAAATTCTTCTTCAATTTCTCTTGTCAGGCATTGTTCCAATGTTTCTCCCGCTTCTTGTTTGCCGCCGGGAAACTCCCATTTATATTCCATGGATTTACCGTGTTTGCGCTGTGCAATTAAAATTTTGCCGTGATTATAAATTATCCCTGCCGTTACAATTTTCATTTTACAAATTCCAGATTGCGGTTATTATGTTGTTATCTTTTATAAAGATGTTTTTGTTTGTTCGCAAGAGGGTTTGACTATGAATAAACTTTTGTTTTTTACAGCTATGGTTTCTTTGGGAATCGCCGTCTCTGCTCAGGCACAAAATGTGTCTGTTTCCGAAGAGGTGTTCGGTGCCGAAGGTGAGATTGGAACAAAGACCGTGCAACCAAGCGTTAATCAGGTATATAAAATTGATAATGTGGCCAAAAAAAAGGCTGAGCTTGAAGCAAAGAAAAATAATCTTGAAAATGCCGATGAAACGCAGGCACAAAATGTAAAAAAAAAGTCGAAGAGGAAACATCGGAAGTTCTAGATGAAACTTCAGCGGCTCCAAAAAAACGAAGCTTGGAAGAGATTCAGCAGAATCTAAAGCTTTCGCCGCAAGAGCTGTTGGATAAGGTTAGAAAAGAGCGTGAAAAAGCTCAAAAAGAAGCTGAAAAACAGCCCATGCTTTCCAGCTCGGTGCATAATCAGTCTCTTGCCGATAAAGAAAAAGCAAGACGTGAGGCCCGTCGTGAGATGACCAAAGAAGAGCGCCGCGCCGTTAAAGAAGAACTCAAAATGCTCTATAAAGCACGTCGGGAAGAGCGTCGGAATATGACTAAGGCCGAACGCCGAAAAATTAAAGAAGAGATGAAAAAAAGAGAAAAAGCACGGCGTGAGCAACAAAAAGAAGATCGAAAAAATCGGCGCAAAATGCGTGATATGGATTGAAAAAAATAAAGGTGAGTTTGTCTCACCTTTTTTTGTAATCTTTTGAAATATTTAGTTATGGAAAAAATGCCTTTTTTAACTAATAATTTGCAAATTAAAGCTTATATTTTTTAACAGTTCATATTTTTTAGAGGAGTTTATGACGCATGAAAGATAAAAAAACTGAGGATGCGGTTGCCAAAAGCCTTGATGATTTGAACGAGATTATTGCTCGCGTTCATAAGGCTCAGAAAGAGTTTGCAACATATTCTCAAGAGCAGGTCGATAAGATTTTTGAGGCCGTGGCCATTGCCGCCAACCAAAACCGAATCCCATTGGCCAAAATGGCCGTTGAGGAAACCGGCATGGGTATTGTGGAAGATAAGGTGATTAAAAACCACTTTGCCGCTGAGGAAATTTATAATAAATATCGTCATGCCAAAACTTGCGGCGTGATTGAGCGTGATGCCACCAACGGTATGACCAAAATTGCCGAGCCTTTGGGTGTGATTGCCGGTGTTATTCCGACCACCAATCCTACCTCAACGGTTATTTTCAAAACCTTGATTGCGTTGAAAACCAGAAACGGCATTATCTTTTCTCCGCACCCGAGAGCAAAAAAATGTTCGGTTGAAACAGCTAAAATTTTGTTGAAAGCTGCCGAAGATGCCGGTGCTCCGAAAGGAATCATCGGTTGGATTGAAGAACCGACGATTGAGGCCACCCAGCATTTGATGGGCCATGAGGGAATCAACCTCATTTTGGCAACCGGCGGTCCGGGTATGGTTAAAGCCGCTTATTCTTCCGGCAAACCGGCTTTGGGCGTGGGTGCCGGTAATACTCCTGCCGTGATTGATGAAACAGCCGATATTCAAATGGCTGTGAGCTCGATTTTGATGAGTAAAACTTTTGATAACGGCATGATTTGTGCTTCCGAGCAATCGGTTATTGTTCACAAAGATATTTATGACGCAGTTAAAAAAGAGTTTGAATATCGTGGTGCTTATATCTTAAATAAAAAAGAAAGAGAAAAACTCGGTGCCTTTATTATTCAAAACGGAAAACTCAACTCTGCCATTGTTGGTCAACCGGCACATAAAATTGCCGAAATGGCCGGTATTAAAGTCCCTGAAGAAACCAAAGTCTTGATTGGCGAAGTGGAAAAAATCGGCCGTGAAGAACCTTTCTCTTTTGAAAAACTTTCTCCCGTTTTGGCCATGTATAAGGTTAAAACTTTTGAAGAAGGTGTTGACCATGCCGTTCAATTGGTTAACTTTGCCGGCCCGGGACACACCTCCGTTCTTTATACCGCTGACCACAATGCCGACAGAATCGCTTATTTCAGCAGCAAGGTTGAAACAGGGCGCGTGCTTGTGAACACACCTTCTTCTCAAGGCGGTATCGGTGACTTGTATAACTTCCGTCTTGATCCGTCTTTGACCTTGGGTTGCGGTTCTTGGGGCGGAAACGCTGCCAGTGAAAACGTCGGCGTGAAACATTTGATTAATATTAAAACTGTGGCTGAAAGAAGAGAAAATATGTTGTGGTTCAGAGTTCCTCCAAAAATTTATTTCAAACAAGGGGCAACCGGCTTTGCTTTGAAAGAACTTGTCGGTCATAAAAAAGCCTTCATTATCACCGATAAATCTTTGTTCAACTTGGGTTATACCGACAAAATCACTTCCGTTTTGGATGAGATGGGCATTGCTTATCAAATTTTTGCCGATGTCAAACCCGACCCGGACACAGACACGATTGCCGATGCTTTGAAGTTGGTTAAATCTATGGAACCAGACGTCATCATCGCTCTGGGCGGCGGTTCTCCGATGGATGCGGCTAAAATTGTTTGGTTGATGTATGAACACCCGGAAGTCAAATTTGATGATTTGGCCATGCGCTTTATGGATATCAGAAAACGTATTTGCATGTTCCCGGATTTGGGCTCAAAAGCCTATATGGTTGCCATTCCAACCACATCAGGAACAGGTTCTGAAGTGACCCCGTTTGCGGTTATTACAGACTCTAAAACCCACATCAAATATCCGATTGCCGATTATGCTTTGACCCCGAATATGTCCATTATTGACCCGGATTTGGTCTACACCATGCCGCGTGGTTTGGCTGCCGCTTCGGGTATTGACTCCTTGACGCATGCTTTGGAAGCTTTGGCCTCCATTTATGCCACACCGTTTACCGACGGTATTGCTTATGAAGCCATTCGCTTGATTTTTGCTAACCTGGAAAAATCAGTCAATGACGGTGCCAACAACCCCAAAGCCAGAGAAAATATGCACTATGCCGCCACCATGGCCGGTATGGCTTTTGCTCAAGCTTTCTTGGGTGTTTGCCACTCTATGGCGCACAAGCTCGGCGGTGAATATAATATTCCGCACGGTATTGCCAATGCCTTGCTCATTTGCCAGGTGATTAAATATAACGCCAATGAAAAACCGACCAAGCAGGGAACCTTCTCGCAATATCATTATCCTGAGGGTCGCGCACGTTATGCTCATGTGGCAGACTTGTTGCATTTGGGCGGTAAGACCGATGAAGAAAAAGTGCAGAAATTGATTGAGGCTGTGGCCAAGCTCAAAAAGAGCATCGGAATCCCTGACTCCATCAAAGCTTGGGGTGTGGATGAAAAAGTCTTCCTCAAGAACTTGGATAGCTTATCCGAGCGCGCTTTCGATGACCAGTGCACCGGTGCTAACCCCGTATATCCGCTGATTTCTGAAATCAAGCAGATGTATTTGGATGGCTACTACGGCAAAATTTAATCGGCTTTCCTGAAACAAAAAAAACGCCATTGTTCAATGGCGTTTTTTTTGTTTTGACAATTAGGCTTTTGCGTCATACACTTGAGAGCATGAGATAACTATAAAGAAAAGGAATGTTATCATGTTGAATATCATCAAAAGCAGTTATGTTTTGTTTGCCAAAAAAATATCTCTTTGGTTGGCCATTGTGGCCCCGTTGATTGTTTTTTCCTGTGTGGATAGTTTCTTTTTTGACGGAATGTTTTCCATTGGGTCATGGCAGATTGTCGGTATTTTGATTTTGGTTGCTACCGAGCTTGTTCTTTATCATTAT
This sequence comes from uncultured Alphaproteobacteria bacterium, assembly GCA_944392225.1. Classification (GTDB taxonomy): domain Bacteria; phylum Pseudomonadota; class Alphaproteobacteria; order RF32; family CAG-239; genus CAJLXD01. Next base: position 20,336 of record CALXWB010000014.1, read on the forward strand.
ATGTTAAAAATTGACAGAGAAACAGTTTGGAGCGCCGTTAAAAAGATTGTTCTTACCGCCGTTGTTCAGGTGGTGATGGGTGTTGTGATGATGATCCCGGTTTATATTTTTATGAATATTGCTTATCATCATAATTTTACAGCCGGAGCTTTGTGGCTCGGTATGGTTATTAATATCTTTCTCGGCGGTTGGCTTTTTGCCAAAGTCAGCTCTCTGATTGCTTTGATTGTGACTAATGAAAAATTGAGTTGGGCACGTTTTAGAGAATTTAGCAAAGCATCATATAAGGATTGGGCTTTTTGTTCTGCCCTGGTTTATTTCCCTTATGTGTTGTTTACATATCTGCCTATCAATATTTATGCCGGAAATGTGATTACGGCTGTGTTGTTGGTTGTGCTTTGCACCTTTAACAGCTCTTATTATCTGGCTAAAAAGTAAACTTAACTAATTCAACCCAGGCTCAAAGCTCGACTTTGAGCCTTTTGTTTTCTCGAGAGTTTTTTATTATGAATGAAGATTTTGAACAGCGTCTGATTGAGATTGAAACTGCCCTTAGCCTTTGTGAAAAAAATATTGATGATTTGAATGCGGTGGTCATCGCGCAAGGCAAAAAGATTGACTATCTTGTCAAACAAAACAAATATCTGCTTGCCAAGTTGGAAGAAGATGTGGTCAAACCGCTTTCCGAAGAAACACCCCCGCCGCATTATTAAGGAGTTTGCAAAAATGTTAAAGTCTTGGATGAATGAATTTAAAAAATTTGCCCTCAAAGGCAATGTGATTGATATGGCCGTCGGTATTATCATCGGGGCGGCTTTCGGCAAAATCGTCGACTCTTTGGTCAAAGATATTTTGATGCCGCCGATTGGCCTGCTGATGGGTGCCGTGGATTTTAGCAACTTGTTTTTTGTGTTGCGTGAAGGGGCTAAGCCGGGGCCTTATCTTTCTCCCGATGAGGCACTGGCCAGCGGAGCGGTGATTTTGAATTTGGGTGCTTTTTTGAACGCTCTGATCAGCTTTTTGATTGTGGCTTTTGCCGTGTTCTTGCTTATTAAAACCATCAACGGCATCCGTGAAAAGCTTGATAAAAATGCCGTTAAAGCAGCCAAACAAAAAGAGTGTCCATATTGTCGCTCGCAGATTCCGGCTCAAGCCGTGCGTTGCCCATATTGCACTTCTGATTTGTCTGATGAAAATTTGAAATAAGCCTTATTTTATATTATCCGGCGTGATATGGTGTGAAGCACATTGCGTGTGGTGCAAGCCAAGTTTGTGTCCCAGCCATTTCCATTTGTTATGCATGCGCTTTTTATCCATTTGTTTCATGGTGCTATAATAGCCGATTGCAACAACCAGGGCTGCACCAAACCAGGCTATCGGGCTGGCATAGCATAAGCCCAGGTATCCCATGTGTTTGGCCAGATAAACCGCGGCAAAAGAACGCACAACCAGCTCTACAATGCAGGCAATGAGCGGAATGATCGTGCGGCCCATACCTTGCAACGTGTTTCTGAAGATGAATATTTGGCCTAAAAAGACATAGAACATGGTGCTGATGTTCAAATAATCATGTCCGATTTGGATGACTTCTTCATTTTTTTCGTTCAAGAAAATGTCAATGAAATTTTCTCCATAAAAACGCATGACCAAAGCAATGAAAATGCCAAATAAAATGGATATGACAGAACTTTTGTTAACGCCTTCTTTAATGCGAGAAATTTCTCCGGCACCGTAGTTTTGGGCAGAATATGTGGCCAAAGCCAAGCCCAAAGCCATCATCGGCTGAGTGGCCAGTTGTTCCATTCTCAAAGCTGAGGTGAAGGCGGCAATGGTGTTTTCGCCAAAAGAGTTGCATACAGATTGAATGATGAGCAAACCAATTGCAATGACCGAAAACTGCAACGACATTGGAATCGCAACGTCTAAATGCATTTTCATAAACTCCCAATTTAATTTCCAATCTTCTTTTTTGAGTTTTAATATCGGAAATCTTTTGCTGATGTAGATGATGCAGCAAATAACGGATATGGTCATGGCAACCAAGGTGCCTAATGCCGAGCCGATGATGCCCATGCCCATGACATATATAAACAACAGATTTAAGAATATGTTCAAGATGGAAGAAAAAATGAGAAAATAAAGCGGGGTTTTGCTGTCTCCCAAAGCGCGGATAAAGCCAGACAGCAGGTTATAGCCCACAATCAATACCAGACCCAATGTCAGGGTGATGATAAAACGATAAGCATCTGCCATAATGGCTTCAGGAACGTTCATTTCTCTTAATATGCTATGCATAAAAAGACAAAGAATCGCGGTAATGATAAAGCATAAAACGGCGCTGGCAACCATGCTGTGGGTAACAGAGCGACGCACGCCGATTTCATCTTTGGCACCAAAACGCTGCGCCGTTATAACGCATAATCCCCCGGTAAAGCCAAAAGAAACCAACAACATGGTAAAAAATATCGGGGCAGAGGCACCGGCTGCGGCTAAGGCATTGACCCCTAAAATTCGGCCGACTATGATGATATCCGATATATTATAAAGCTGTTGAAACAGGTTGCCGATTAATAAAGGTATGGAAAATCTGATTATCAAGCTTATCGGGTTGCCGACGGTTAAATCTTTTATCATCTGTTTTTGCCTTCTTTTTTTCTTTTAAATCCGAGGTAATTTAGCCCTCAATATAATTTATGTAAAGTCTTTTTTACATTCTTTTCTTTTCAAAATTGAAATGTCGGTTTGTAAGTATTATCTTGAAATTAAGCTTATTTATGCAATAATACTTTCGTTTTATGCTTGAAAGAAAGATATATCTTATGCTGTTGGACTTTGACATTGAGCAAAATACTTTGAAAGTTGCAATAAAAGGAGATTTTTGCCGCTTTGATGATGAAGTGCAAAAAGAAAAAATTTATGCAGCAGCGCCAAAAGCCAAACAGATTTTAATCTCGGCCCAAGATTTGAACGTTTGGGATTCAACGGCTTTAGTTTTCTTTTATGAGCTGGCACAAATTGCACAGAAAAATAGTGCTCAACTGAAATATTCCAATATTCCCGATAATTTGAAGCACATGCTTGATTTGGCTCTCAAGGTGGATCGAAAACCCTCAAGAGACGATGCTCGTGCTTTTGACTTTTTGTTTGCTCTCGGCAATTGGGCCGTGGGGCTTTATCAAAGTGCGGCCAGGGCTATGACTTTTGTTTCCCAGATAGTTACTTCTTTCGGACGTTTTTTCCGGGGCAAAGCCGTGATGCGCTCGGTTGACTTCTTGTTTGCTCTGGAAGATTGCAGCTATAAAGCCATTGGAATTATGTCTCTCGTGAGCTTTATGATTGGGTTGATTTTGGCTTTTGTCGGTGCCGTTCAGCTCAAAACTTTCGGTGCGCAGATCTACGTGGCCAGTTTGGTGGCTATCGGCATGACGCGAATCATGGGTGCTATTATGGCCGGGGTGATTATGTCGGGTAGAACCGGCGCTTCTTATGCCGCCACAATCGGCACAATGCAGGTGAATGAGGAAATTGATGCCCTAAAAACCATGGGAATCCCCACCATGGATTTTTTGGTCTTGCCGCGAATCCTTTCTCTTATGATTACGATGCCGCTTTTAACGCTGTGGGCGGATTTGATGGGTATGTTCGGCGGGGCGTTTGTCGGCGTGGTGATGCTTGATATATCTCCGCAAGAATATTGGAAATATTCGCTTGATGCACTTAATTTTTCTAACTTTATGGTGGGTATTTTCCACGGCTTTGTGTTTGGCATCATTATTGCCTTGTGCGGATGTTATTATGGCATTAACTGCGGCAGAAATGCCGACAGTGTGGGTGTGGCTACCACAAAAGCCGTGGTTTCGGCAATTGTTCTCATGATTGTGGCCACAGGGATTATTACCATGTCGCTTGAGGTGTTTGGAATATGAAACAGACGGAAGTCAAAATAAAAGTTGAAGATTTGACCATTGCCTATGGCGATTTTGTCTTGATGAAAAATGTGAACTTTGAGGTGAATAAAGGCGATATCTTCATTATCATGGGCGGAAGCGGCTGCGGTAAGAGCAGCATGCTCAGAGCCTTGACCGGCTTGGTGCCGCCCGCCAAAGGAAATATTTGGATTAACGGACTTAATTTTAACAATGCGTCGCAGGCACAAAAAGATGCTCTTATGCAAAAATGCGGTATTCTCTATCAAAGCGGGGCCTTGTTCAGCTCCATGACTTTGGCTGAAAATATTGCCTTGCCTTTGCAACAATATACCAACTATTCTGACAAACTTATTGATGAGCTGGTCTCTTTAAAATTGGCTTTGGTCGGTCTTAAAGGCTTTGAGGAGTTTTATCCTTCAGAAATCAGCGGCGGTATGAAAAAGCGCGCCGGCTTGGCCAGAGCCTTGGCACTGGACCCGGAAATCGTGTATTTTGATGAGCCTTCTGCCGGCTTGGACCCCATCAGCTCCAAACTCCTTGACGATTTGATTGTGGAAATTAACCAAAGCCTGGGAACAACCATTGTCGTGGTGACCCATGAACTGAGCTCAATTTTTGCCATCGGCACCAATTCTATCTTTTTAGATGCCGAGGCTAAAGGTGTGATTGCTCACGGTAACCCTAAAGATTTGTTGAAAAATCCGCCTAACCAAAAAGTGCTTAACTTCTTAACCCGTGGGGAAAAAGGAAATGCGTAAAGAACCAAATAAAAAAATGATAGGTCTGTTTTTGCTGATTGGTCTTGCTTTGTTTGCCATCATCACTTTTCATTTTTTTCAAAATAAATTTGCCGATAATAAAAATCAGGTTGTGATGTTTTTTGAAGAATCTATCACCGGGCTTAATGTCGGGGCGCCGATTGTTTTTAAAGGCGTGCAGATCGGTCAGGTTACAGGTATCGGCATTGTTACGGATTTGCAGACTTTGGAATTTAACATTCCCGTAACGGCAAAAATGAACAGGCAAGGAATTGATTCTATGGAAGATTACGGCAACAAAAGTGCTTTGCTGGAAGAACTTATTAAAAAAGGTCTGCGCGCCCGTTTGGCAACACAAAGTTTTGTGACCGGACAGCTGATGATTGAGCTTGAAATGTTGCCCAATACGCCGATTGTTTTGAAAAACAAAAATCCTGATTTGATTGAAATTCCAACCGCACTTTCTCAGCTGGGTGAATTTTCAAAAGGCTTGCAGGATTTACCTATCCGCCATAGCGTGGAAAGTTTTAATCTCTTTTTTGATAATTTGAACAAAGAAATGCCGAAAATTAATAAAATCGTCTCTCGTGTGGACAAGCTTGTGACCCAAAATTCACAAACATCTGTTGACACCATTAATAATTTTAACGATGCCATGATTAATATCGGCGAGGCGGCTAAGTCTTTTCGTAATTTGGCAGATTATTTGGAAAGACACCCCGAAGCATTGTTGAAAGGTAAAGGAGGATATTAAAATGAAAAAAATTACTGTCTTATGTTCCATGCTGCTGCTGGCCGGGTGTTTGAGCATCGGAAGCAGCGCTCCTTCAAAGTTTTATTCTTTGAGCAATGTGCCGGCTGATAAAACAACCGTTGTCAGTCAGAAAAAAGTCAAAATCGGGATTGAAGAAGTGAAAATTCCAACTTATTTGGATAAGCCGCAAATTGTGACCCGTGATGAAAATACGGTTGAGCTCCGTTTTTCGGAAGAAAATCGGTGGAGTGAACCTCTGTCTTCCATGATGCAGCGCGCGCTGGCTAACGATTTGGCTTTTTATTTTCCGAATTCTCTTGTCAAAGCCAGATATTTAGGCCGTGAAAAGTTTGACTATCTTGTCTTTGTGGAAGTGGAAAAATTTGAGGGAAATTTGACTGACCAGGTGGTCTTGAGCGGTTGGTGGTATGTGATTGATAAAAACGGTGATATTATCATCACTAAAAAAGCCAATTTTACGCAGGAAACAGGTGCCGGATATGAGGATATGGTGGCAGCCGAAAGCAACCTCGTTAACGATTTGGCCGCACAGATTGCACAAAACTTGGCCAAGCTCATATAATCTCTCTTATAATAAAAAAGAAAGGCCAGGATTTTCCCGGCCTTTCTTTTTGTGTCTACAGTTTATTTTTCGGCTTTTGTAACAGCAGCTTTTTTCTTAGGAGCTGCTTTTTTGCCGGTTGTTTTCTTCTTTTGTGTCGGCTCTTTCTTTTCTACAGCTCCTCTTTTGGCAGAGGTTTCTTTTTTTGCAGCTGTTTTCTTTTTAGCCGGTGCTTTTTTCTTAGGGGCTTTGACTTCAGTTTTACTCTCCTTGACAACAACTTCTTCTTTAGGTTTTGCCATAGCGGTTTCAACCGTTTCAATGGTTTCAATGGCCTCAGCTGTCTCTGCAGAAGGAAGTTTATAAATTATATAAGCTTGCAGTGCAATGGTGGTGAGAAAGAAAGCCAAGTTGGTGCTGCTGATGCCGATAAAGCTCAAAATGAAGTAAAATACATATACCGTCATAAAGCAGACAACGCTCAATCTCATGCGGGAATCAAAGTTGTTCTTTTTGGAGAGAATAAGCCCCAAAATTTGTGCACAAATTGAGTAAAACAAGGCGGCAACAAAATAGGTGACAAAAACGACCAAAAGCCCGATAAAAAAGGTGATTACCGCCGTCAGGCTTAAAGCAGATAAAATTCCGTCCGAATAATCTGCCGGAACAGCCTCAAAATCTCCCTCATAGGGATACATACGGACTTCATGATCGTTAACGGCATAAATGGCCGTGCGTGTTAAATAAATGCCGGGTTCGGCATTTGCCGTGTCCAGGGCGTCAATATTGGTGTTTAGCACCAAAGGAAGCGGAAATGCGGCATCGGCCGTTTCAATATGGGCAATGCGAACCGTGTTGACAGGGGAGACAACTACGCCGTTTTCAATTTTGAGCGGCAGCATTTGGTTGATGACATCATTGGCCAGAGGAACCAAATCGGCTCCGGCAATGCGCAGATAAAGCGAGAATATGAGCGCAACGATAAAGGAGGCAAGCATGATGATTTTGATGCCGAGCCCTTCGCCGCGGGTGATGTAATTTAAGATTTTTTGCATGTTCTTTTCCTTATGAGATTAAATTTATTTATAATGTAATCTCTTCTTTGGCTTTTGTAAATAGGCTATAGAATCTCAATAGAAACTTCAAAGCCGTCGTCTTTGTTTTGCAACTTAAGTTTGCAATGATGCAATTTGGCAATGCGGTCAACAATGGACAAGCCTAAACCGCTGCCGCTTTGGCTTTGCCCCGGCGGGCGGAAAAAACGCTCTTTTAAACGGGGAATGATGTCCTCGCTCACATGAGCCGGTGCGTTGAAAACACGAATGGCTCGGTTTTCCATCGTTAGCTTTATGTTTGCTCCTTGCGGGCTATAGCGAATGGCGTTATCGAGCAAATTGCGTAACAACAAGGCCCAAAGAAGCGGGTAGCCTTCTTTGAGGCAAAATGTGCCTTTTTTCTCATATTCAAGGGTGATTTTTTGGTTTTCTGCCGCGCTTTGGTGCTCCCCTACAACCTTTGTTATCAGCTCATTCCAATCAATCATTTGTGCATTGTTTGTTTGTCGGCCTCGGTAAGCTTCCAGACGGCTCAGCTCCAGAAGTTGTTCAACCAGCCTTGAGGCGCGTGCAATACCCATTCCAAGCTTTTCTAAGGCTTCTTTTCTGACTTTGCTGTCATCTTCCGCCAGCTCGGCAACTTCCAGCTGGACTTTTAAGGCCGTGAGCGGGCTGCGTAATTCATGCGCCGAATCTGAGATAAAGCTCCTTTCTCTTTTTATCATATCGTTGATTTTAAGAAAAAGATTGTTCAGCGCTTTTACCAACGGAGCTATTTCTGAAGGCATATTTTTATTGTCTATGGCTGATAAATCATCAGAATTTCTGGACTTTATATTTTCTGCCAGTTTTTTAATCGGCCGAAACTCGCGGCTGACCATATATATGGCGGCAAGAAGCAAAATCGTTAAGCCCGCGGCCCAGGGTAACAACGTGTCTTCCACCAAATCAAAAGCGGCATCTTCTCTAAAATCAAGCTCTTGACCAATGGCAATGATATATTGCTTATCCAGGCTTTCCAGCCACAAAATGCGCCATTTTTCTTTGTCTTTATTGATTCTTTGATTGTGAAAACCTGATATATTTTCTTTGAATTTGAAATATTTTCCTTCATTGCCGTCATGAAAAAGCATTTTCCCTTGCGGGCTGAAAATGGCAAAACCCAAAGCATCGTCTTCTTCTTCACCGTCATCATCCAAATCTTTTATCATTTTGTCTATTTTGGTTTGGCTTTCGGGGGTGAAATTTTGCCAATCTAACGTGGAAAGTTTGCGACCGATTAAAATTTGATAAGTGTCAAAAAATTCGTCCAGTTTCTCTCGGCCTTCATACCATGAGAGAATGCCGGCAGAGAAAAATACCGAGCCGGATATGATGATAAAAAAGATTATGAGCCTTAATTGAAGACTGAGTTTTTTCATGCTTCTCCCAGCATATAGCCGATTTTGTTTATGGTTTTGACAATGCCTTTGCCCAGTTTTTTGCGCAGGTGATGAATATGCACCTCAACGGCATTGCTTGAGACATCATCGTCCCAGGAATAAATTTTATTTTCTATTGTCTCTTTGGACAAGACTTTATTTTTGTTGTTTAACAATAATTCTAGCAAGCTCAGCTCTTTGGGCGACAAAACAACCTCTTTTTGGTTGAGATATACGGCCTTTGACTGAGGGTTGAAGGTTAAATTGCCCAAGGTTATGAGCGGGCTCAGATTGTTGGTGTTTCGGCGAATCAGGGCTTTGATCCTGGCCGCAACTTCTGCTAAGGCAAAAGGCTTGGCCAGATAGTCATCAGCGCCGCTGTCCAGGCCGATTATCCTTTGGTCAACATCACCTTTGGCGGTTAAGATCAAGACGGGTTCTTTGTGGCCTTGGATGCGCCATTCTTTCAGTATACTCAAGCCGTCTACACCCGGAAGCCCCAAATCTAGGATAACGGCATCATAGGGGGCTTGGAGCAGGGCTTCTCTACCGTCCAGTCCGTTTTTGAACCAGTCTACGGTGAAGCCCAGTTTTCCAAGTCCGATGTTTAAGCCGTCTCCAATCAGCGGGTCATCTTCTACCAAAAGAATGCGCATCGTCAAAGGTCCTCAAAGACTATTTCTTAACAACAACGTCAATGTCTACCATGTTGGGTTGGAACATGTCGGCATCAATTTCGCCTTGGAGTTCAACAACATCGTTCGGGCCAACGCTCAATCCGTTCCAATTGTCATTGTCAATTTCAACCACGATGGTGCCGCTGGCATCTCTGAACATATATTTTTCATCGCCCATGCTTTGTTCGATTTTGCCGGTCAAAATTACCGGTGTGTCATCAGAGAGTTTTGAAGCTTCGGCAGCGGTTACTTTCAAGTTGGAAGCAGCCGGGCCAGTATAGCCGCCACCCATGTTATGTTGAGCAAAAGCAGCAGATGACAAAGCAACACTTACGGCCAAAGCAGATACAGCTAAAAGTTTTTTCATTTTTTTTCTCCTATTTCATGTTTGAAGTTAAACTTCATATTTTTATTTAAGGTTAAACTATATAATTTTAAAGGTTAAATGTTTTTTATCAGCTTTATAAAGGAAGTTTCTTAACTGATAATAACACTTCAACAAATGAAACTTAAGGAACGCTTAAGGGAAAATTTTTTTTCAAAAAAAATGATGAAAATCTTCTAATTGATTGTTTTTGCATATAATTATTTTTTTTATTTTTTTTTTAAATTTATGGTTAAGACTATGGAAACTTTTGTTTGTTAATATCATGACATAATATGATAATTATTATTTTTTTGAGGTTCAACTTTACGGGAGTTTCTTATGAAAAAATTTCTTCTGTTTTTAAGCTTAACCACTGCTTTTCCGGCACTTGCACAGGCTGAAGGCTTTGAGTTTTCTCAATCAGGTTTGGCCGGACAATATTACGGAATTATGGAAACCAAAAAACACGATAATCTGGATAATATGCCGAATCGTTTGGTGACACGCATTGACGGTGCTGTTTCCGGCTTATATCGCTTTGCCGATGATTCCACCCTCGGGGCTTATGCCAATTATACCTTTGTTTATCGTCAGCATGATAAGGACTATAATGACGGAGACTGGCGTTTCTATCCTTATTTGCAGGGCGAATCCAAACAGCTCGGTCGTTTGAGTATCGGTTATACTTATGGCGCAGCTTTCCAACTGCACCAGGGTGCGCAAGAAATTACCTGGCTCGGAATTCAAGATAGTAACTTGCCTTATTTTCTGCCCAGTGCCAACTGGACCAACGGTTTGAAAAGTGTGGGCTTTGCAACGCCAAAGTCAACCAGCATTTTGGATGACGGTCGTGCGTTGAAGTTTTCTTATTTCACACCGCAAATTTATAATACCGTTTTTGGTTTCAGCTATACGCCGGATAATGCCAACCGCCGCGGTATGGTCAGCCGCTATGTCAACTATCACGGTCCGCAAGACGGTTACAGCGCCGGCATGAAAAATACCTGGAACTTGGGAGAAGATAATAATCTTTATACTTCTGTTTCTTACGGTCAGTTCAACGGTGATGATAAAGAATGGGCTTTCGGCACACGCTGGGTTTATCAAAAATTTAATATCGGCACATCTTATAAAAAAGCTTATATTGACGGCGATAAAAACCCAATCACCGAAAAATCTACCAACCCGCATTTGCCGGATTTCTTTGATAATTATCGTGAAGGTGAGGCTTGGGATTTCAGCGTGGGATATGACTTTGGCCGCATTAAAACCAATTTGGCTTATTTGCACACCGAGGCCGAAAATACCCGCCACAGCGATGATTTGATTATTCAATCCAATATTTTTGAAATTAATGAATATTTTAATTTCTATGCCATTAATGCTTATATCAACTCTAAAGGTGATAAAAGAGATTCTGATGACAACAACAAAGGATATGCATTTATCACGGGTTTGGCTGTTAAATATTAGTAGAGAATCAAGTCAAAAAAAACTCCCGTTTTTGCGGGAGTTTTTTTATGCTTTTTTTATTTTAGCTTATTTGCATTCGCCAATATATATGCCCAAAGCACGAGCGGCTTTGACATAATCGCTATGGGTGTTGAGCTTGGTTGTGCCTTCTTTGACAATCTCATCAAAAGAGGCGGATTCAACATGACCGGCTTTCCAGATGACCATGTGACGGTTAATGCCTTTTTCCAAGAGCTCAACGGCTTTGGCGCCATAGACATAGGACAAGAGTCTGTCAAAGGCAACCGGGGTGCCGGAACGTTGCAAATGGCCCAATGTGGTGGAGCGAATCTGAAATTCTTTATAACGAGAGCTGATTTCATCAGTCAAATATTGGCTGATTCCGCCATATACGGCCTCACCGACCAGGTTTTTCTTGGTGGCAACATGCTCGCCTTTTTCGGTCTTGATACCTTCTGAAACAACGATGATGGCATTGTTTCTGCCGCTTTTCTTAACTTCTTTCAATTTGTTGATGATGCCGTCAATGGTGTAGGGAATTTCGGGAACCAAGCAAACATCTGCAGCACCGGCCAAAGCTGAATGCATGGCCAAATGTCCGGCATCGCGGCCCATAACTTCCATGATGATGGCGCGGTTGTGCGAACGAGCCGTCAAATATAAGTCATCAATGGCTTTGGTGCAAACTTGAACAGCGGTTTGAAAACCAACGGAAAATTCTGTTACCGGGGTGTCATTATCAATGGTCTTTGGAATGCCGACAACTTGAACGTCCAGGCCTTTGCAGTAGTTTGACACAATGTTCATACTACCGTCGCCGCCAACAACAACAACCGCATCAAGCTTCAAATCTTTAACGCCTTGGGCAAATTTTTTGCTCATGGCTTCCAAAGATTCCATCTTGACACCTTTGTTTAAGGAACCAAGGTATGAACCGCTTAATCTCGGCCAGGGAGAATCTGAAAAATTGTGAACGGTTAATTCTTCGTAGCTGTGCGGTGTTTCCGTGATGCCGTCTGTTCCGTTATGAATCCCCAAAACTTCCCAGCCTTTGGTGCTGGCAGCTTGAACAACTGAGCTGATAACCGCATTTAAACCGGCACAATCGCCGCCGCTGGTTAAAATACCAATTCTTTTTTTCATTTGTATCTCCTAATTTTTTTTACTTTCTTATTGCAATTAAGGTCATTTTGATGTATACTAATACAAATTTTTGGAAAAGATTCCAGCAAAAAATTTTATTTTCAGCTTTTTTTTTAATTTTGAGAGGATTTTGCTTTCATGAATAATCAAAATAATATGAACAAACTCTATCAGCAACTCTGCGAGCTCAAGCTTGAAGAGCGCCGCGTTTGTTCGGATATCAGACATTTGGTTTCTAAAAATAAGACTATTGATTTTTTCCAGGCTAAGCAACTTAATTCTCAAAGAACCGGCATAAAAAGCAAGATTAAATCTGTGGAAGCTTCCATTATGCCGAATATTATCGCATAATTTTAGGGCAATTTGCCTGAGGATAAGTTTGCGCTTGCAAATTTATTTTCTCTGTGATAATGCTTTTAGCCAACAGAGTTTTCTGTTTTTTTGTAATAACCTTTAAAAATATTGAAAAGGGGTGATTTAAGTGGTTCAAGTTACTGTTATCGGTAATGATGTTGCTCAATCTTTGAAAGTTTTGAAGAAAAAGATGCAAAGAGAAGGTATCTTCCGTGAAATGAAATTGCGTCGTTGCCATGAAAAAGCTTCTGAGAAAAAAGCTCGTCGCCAAGCTGAAGCTGTTAGACGTGCTCGTAAGCAACTGAGAAAACGCTTAGATACTGAAGGTTTCTAGTCTTATTAACTAGTTGTCTTTATAAACCCGCTCAAAAAAAGCGGGTTTATTTTTTTTATTATAATCTCTATAAAAAAACGCTCCCCTTTTTGTCAGAGGAGCGCTTTTTTTCTTAAGCCTTGTGTTGACTATTCAACAGCCAGAGCTTTGACTTCTTCACCATATTCATCTTTAACGGTGGTTTTGATCTTCATCAATTGAGCCCATTTACGGAAAGCTCCGACCAAAACGATGACCATTAAGAACATGACTATCAAGCCCAAAACGGCAAGCAGGTTTTGCCCTGCCGGCAGATATTGGGTGAAGACTTGCAAGTAGCCGGCCCAGAAAGTGACAATCACCATGAAAATGCCCGGAATGGCAACCGTGAGCGCATATTTGCCGCGGTTGAGACGGAGCAGCATGGTGGTGCAAACAATCAAAGCGCAAGCAGCCAACAATTGGTTGCTCAAGCCAAATAACGGCCAAATGCTTGAAATGTTGCCGGTATATACCAGATAGCCCCACAGGAAGGTGAAGACGGCACTGGTGATGACAACACCCGGCATCCATTCTTTTTCATTGAATTTGGGCATAACTTTGCCGAGCATTTCTTGCAAGAAGAAACGTCCCACACGGGTGCCGGCATCAACGGCGGTCAAAATGAAGACAGCTTCAAACATGACGGCAAAGTTGTACCAGTAGGCCACCAGATTGTCCATATAAGGAATGTTTCTGAAAATGTGAGCCATACCAACGGCCAAAGATACGGCACCACCGGTTCTGCCGTGCAGGTCAATGCCGATATGTTCTTCATAATACGGCAAATCGGTTACGGCAAAGTTCGGGTGAGCGGCCAGCAAGGCTTGATATGCATCGTGCGAAGCGTTGATGGCAAAATAGTCTCCCGGCATCATGGTGCAGGCGGCAATCAAAGCCATGATGGCAACAAAGCCTTCGGTCAACATGGCGCCATAACCCACAAACAAAATTTCTTTTTCATTACCAATCATCTTAGGTGTGGTTCCTGTGCCGATGATGGCATGGAAGCCGGAGATGGCACCGCAGGCAATGGTGATGAAAATGAACGGCAAAACAGGTCCGTTAATAACCGGGCCGCCGCCGTAAATGAACGGGGTGAAAACGTGCATCGTGATTGTTGGGTGAACAAATACAATACCCAAAGCCAACATCAAAATCGTGCCGATTTTCAAATAAGTGGACAAATAGTCTCTCGGAACAAGCAACAACCATACCGGCAAAACAGAGGCGACAAAGCCATAAAGCGGAATGGCAATGGAAACGGTGTCTTTGTCCCAATCAAACATCCAGCCCAGGTTTTCAGGTTTCATCAGGTCATGGCCGGAGATGATGCCCAAAACAAGCAAAGCAATGCCGATGATGCTGGCAAGCATAATGCCGTTGTTTTTCTTATAGCGCATAATCAAGCCCATCAAGATAGCAATCGGCATGGTGATGGCCACAATGAACAAAGACCAAGGCGCATTATGCATGGCGCTGACGCAAGCCAAAGACAAGCCGGCTAAGGTCAGCAGCAAAATGAACAATACGGCAAAGCCGGCTACCGTGCCGGTGAAAGGATCAATCTCTCTTTCGGCAATGGTGGCCAAGCTTTCACCTTTGTGACGGACAGAGGCAAAAATGACAACCATATCATGGACGGCACCGCCTAATACGCAGCCAACCAAAATCCACAAAGCACCGGGCATAAAACCAAATTGGGCGGCCAAAACAGGGCCTACCAACGGACCGGCGGCGGCAATGGCGGCAAAGTGGTGTCCGAACAAAACGTTTTTGTTGGTTTTGACATAGTCATGGCCATCGGCATATTTAACGGCCGGTGTGACACGGTTGGCATCAAGACGCAAAACCTTGTTGGCAACAAAAATTCCGTAAAAGCGGTAGGCAATGGCAAAAATACACAAGCTGGCAAAAACCACCGTTAGGGCGTTCATCCCTTCAAACCAGCTCCAGAAACCCGTGGCTCCCGGATAGTTGGCCGGTGTGGTTGATGCGGCTGAGGCCATATCAATTGCTAATACGGAGAATAACAGGCTGAGAAAAAACTTTTTCATTATGTTAACCCCCATAAAAAATTATATAAGTTCATATACAGGTATATTATAAATAAAAATACTTTATGAGAGATTAATATCTTTGTTTTTATTTTTGGGAATTTTTTTTAAATTTTTGTTGTAATATTTTTATTTGTTTTATAAAGTTAAATTTGTGTTGTTAAGGAAAACTTATGTTTAACGTGTGTCAAAATTTTTCCATCTCTTCTAAAACCGCCATTTTGCGCGGTGTTTTGGCATGCATTATTTCTTTTATTCTCATTAATATTTTGCGCTTGATTATCAGCCTCTGAGCGTTTCCATCCGTT
>CALXWB010000015.1 GCA_944392225.1 uncultured Alphaproteobacteria bacterium
TTAACTTCAATTTTTGATGTGCGGTCTTCGTTGAAGATAACGGTCAAGTCGTTTTCTTGCAACAAGTTTACACCTTTGTAGCTGGCATCTTTGGCAACGTTATCAATTTGTGTCAAAATCTCATTGAACTGTTTGGCATAATCAATACGTTCCTGTGTAACAGCTGTAGCATCACCAGCTTTTTTGCTGCCGGACATGCCCAAAGTTTCTGCAGCTGCACCAAAAATGCGAATTTCGTTGGCACTGCTCTTTGAATATACGGTCAAAGCTTTACCATCGGCTTTGGCAACGGCCAAGTTACCGGCACCGGTTGTGGTATTATTAATGGCAGCGGCAATGGTTGCCGAGTTTTTACCAGAATCACCATCAAGCGTAATTTTAACGGCAGAAGTGCTGCTGGTCGATATGTTGGCAACTTTGTTGGCTCCAGCTGTGTTAATCCAAGAAATATCTGAGCCATCGGTTGAAGAAACAGTGACTTTTGTGCCGGCTTCATTCAATTCGGCATTCAAGCCCAGCTCTTGCAATTTGGTAACAACATCAGCTGCAACTGCTTTGGCGTTAGCGCCGGTTGCCGTAATGCTGTGTTCAGCTCCGTCTGACAAATAAACAGAGAAATCAGCATTTGCTGCGTTGCCTGCCAAATCGAGTTCAAATTTGCTCATATCTGTACGAGCATCAATGATGACCTCGCCGGTAACAGGTTCTGAAACTTCTTTAGATGTGAAGGCATATTTATCAAAATTTGAAGCAACATCGCGTGCTGAGTTGGCAATAGCTTTTGCTTGCTCGGCAAATGATGTAATGGTTTCAATAGCTTCGTTGGCAGCTTTAATGGTCTGAATACCTTGGCCCATGCTGTCAAGCAAAGCTTCCAAGTCTGAAGCGCGGTTATTTAATGATTGTGCTGTGTAGTAAGAAGAAGGGTTGTCAATTGCTGAGTTTACCTTCTTACCCGTGGACAAACGCTCTTGTGTCATATCCATCAAGCTTTGAGTTGATTGTAATGATAACAAATTGGAGCGCATGCTCGCGGTTAATGATATATCTGACATATTTTTTCTCCAAAATACTGTGGAAACAATTTCATCTTGCAATGTTTTACTAACATTACAAGATTAACTATATCACAAAATTTGCTTTTTTTCAACCAAATTTTATGAACTGATGCTATATTAGCTTGTATTTGTTAATTTTTCGATAATTTAAAAAAAAGAAAACTTCCGCCTCGAAAGACGGGAGTTTCCTTCTATTTTTTACCCCAATTGTCTGATTAGAACAATTGCAATACGGCTTGAGAAGCTTGTGAAGCCAAACTCAAAGAGTTAATAGCCAATTGTTGTCTTGTTTGCAGAGCCAACATATTAGCCGATTCCTCATTCATATCAGCCAAGGTTAAGTTATCGGCACCTTCGGTCAACACATTGATCAAATTGTCGGTAAAGTCTTCTCTTGTTTGAACAATAGAGTAGTTATTGCCAAATTCTGATGCCATGGTGCGCAATTCATTAATTGCCGCTTCCACTTGAGAGATTGCAACTTCAATATCTGTATCTCTCTGCCATCCATTTCTGGATGCTGCAATACTTAAACCTTCTGAGCTGGCATCAACACCTTTAACTTCCAATTTTGATGAACGATCTTCGTTAAAAATAACCGTCAAATCATTTTCTTGCAACAAGTTGATACCCTTGTATCCAGAGTCTTTTGCAACATTATCAATTTGAGATAAAATCTCATCAAATTGAGCTGCATAGTTCACGCGCTCTTGTTTAATCTCTGTCGCATCGCCGGCTTTTTTGTCTTTTGCTCCGCCTAATGCTTCCAATGCTGCTTGGTTTGCAGGTGTGTTATCTGCAAAAATTCTAAATTCAGCATCAGGCGCGGTTATTGCCACTCTTTTTCCATCAGCTTTGGCTTCAATACCAATATCTCTACCATCATTTGCTGCATTTATTGCGGCTGCTACCGTTGCTGAGTTTTTACCTGTATTAGCAGGATCTAAATCAACCAACAAAGCGGCGCTAGTTTGAGTTTTTAAACCATTTGCAGCTGTTCCAGTTCCATCGGTACCGTTGGTCCAGGAAACAGCTGTTCCATCAGTTGTAGAAACTGTAATCTTTGTTCCTGCTTCATCCAACTCAGCATTCAAGCCCATTCCTTGAAGTTTGGTCAAGACATCAGCGGCAATAACAGTTGCTTCCGTTGATGTTCCGGCATCAATAGTCTCAATGGTTTCTTGCGTACCATCTTCCATATAAACTGTAAAAGTTTTCTCATTTTCTGAAGCTGCAAACTCAAGTGTGAAAGTACTCAAATCAGCTCTGGTATCAACAATAACCGTTCCATCAACCGGAGCATCTATCTCATTTGTGGTAATAGCATACTGATCATAAATACTAGCGACATCTCGAGCTGAATTTGCAACGGCTTTTGCTTGTTGCACAAAAGCAGTAATTGTTTCTATACCTTCATTTGCTGCTTTGATAGTTTGAATGCCTTGTCCCATACTATCAAGCAATGCATTCAAGTCATCTGCTCTATTATTCAATGATTGTGCAGTATAATATGATGAAGGGTTATCTATTGCCGAGTTTACCTTCTTTCCTGTAGATAAACGCTCTTGTGTCATATCCATCAAGCTTTGCGTATTTTGCAAAGATAACAGATTTGAACGCATACTTGCGGTTAATGAAATGTCTGCCATGATTATCTCCCTTTTGCAGCTTTTTTACTATTTGTTAATAAGATAAACAAAATTTTTCATAATTGCACAGTGTCTTTATGCGTTTATCCACAGTTTATCTTTATTTATTTCTCTCCACGCAATGCTTTGCCGAAAAATTCGTCTTCTTTTTTGACCAAAACCCCGGCATTTTTTATCGCATTGTAATAATCGGCATTGATAATGCTTTCGTTGACCATGGAAATGTAGGGGATGAGACTCGGAGCTGCTTTTTGCAAATCCCTCACATATTCCAAATATATTTTATGCAGTTTTTCCGGTGTTCTTGACAAATACATCTGTTGAACAATGAAATACACCCTCTTACTCGGCGTATCTGCTTCTTTTTCGCGCAAGATAAATTTTTCACGCAAGATTGGAACGTTTCCTTCAATATAAAAACGAGTTCTATCCCCGTCATTGGTGATTAAAGAGTCGCCAATGATGATGCTTTCATGTGGTTTTAATTCTATCTTTAAAGGCATTTTCTACTCCATTTTACTTTTTTTTAATAAAACTGTGCTTAGTATATAATTATTTTATTTGTTTTTGCAAACTTTATTTCTTATACAAGAAATATGTGTGTAATTTTTTGTGCGGGATATCATGACTATTCAGGTCAAAAATTTTAATAATACTCAAAAAAACATTTTTATTGCGGCTTTGACCTTTATGCTTTCTTTTGAAAAAAAGCATTGTGATGAAAAATTTGAATTCTTGAAAATTCAAGCCATCCGTTGCGGCTATGATCAAAGAAAGCTCAAAACAAAATCTACCGTCAAAGCCACCGAAATTGCCTCAGAGCTCAATAAAATCAAAGATATTGCCGTTAAACGCTATATCATTTTGCAGATGATTCTTTTGACCATTGCCGGACACGAGCTTTCCGACAAGGAAGTTGACGTGATTTATGCCATCGGCACCAAAGCCGGTATCAATATTGACAAAATCGATGACTTTTTCCTCTGGGCGGCCAAAGGTATCGAATGGCAGATCGAAGGCGCTAAAATTGTGGAAGAAGACTTGTAATCATGGCCGTTGAACCTCCTCTTTATGCCCTGAAATCCGTTGAGCTCAGCTTTGGCAACAATCACCTTTTTACCAATGTGGATTTATACATCAACCGCGGCGATAAAATCTCCCTCATCGGTCGCAACGGCTCGGGAAAATCTACCCTGCTCAAAGTGATTGCCGGCCTGCAAGAACCCGATGCCGGAGAAATTTTTATCCAGCCCGGCACCAAAATTGCTTATATGCCCCAAGAGCCCGATTTTTCTTCTTTCAAAACCCTGCGCGACGTTGTCCTCGACGGCCTGCCCAATCATGGCCTGGGGCAAGAATATAAAGCCGATATTTTGATTGAAAAATTTAATATCCTTCCGAGCATCTCTCCAAATGAGGCCTCCGGCGGTGAAAAAAGAAAAGCCGCTCTGGCTAAAGCCCTTGTCGATGAGCCGGATATTCTGCTTTTGGATGAGCCGACAAACCACCTTGACATCAGCGCCATTGAAACTTTGGAAAATTTTATCAAAGACTTTAAGGGAGCTGTTGTTGCCATCTCGCATGATCGCTGTTTTTTGAGCAATATTTCACAAACAACTTTCTGGCTTGACCGCGGTATTATGCGCCGCAACAATAAAGGGTTTAAGTTCTTTGAAGAATGGCAAGACCAGGTTATCGAACAAGAAATCATCGAGCAAAAAAACCTTAACAAAAAACTCGAAGAAGAAACCGAATGGCTGCACAAAGGCGTGACCGCCAGAAGACGCCGAAATCAAGGCCGTTTGCGCCGCCTTATCCAACTCCGCCAGGAAAGAAAGGAACAAATCAAACAAATCGGCTCTGTTAACTTGAAAATTGAAGAAGCCGATTTTCACTCCAAGCTTGTGATTGAAGCCAAAAACATATCCAAAGCTTTTGGTGACCGCATTATCGTTAAAGATTTTTCCACCAAAATCATCCGCGGAAACAAAATCGGCATTGCCGGACCAAACGGTGCCGGCAAAACCACTCTTGTCAAACTTTTGACCAAACGCCTGGCCCCCGACTCGGGTTTTGTCAGAATCGGTAAAAATTTGCAAGAGGCTTATTTTGACCAAAACCGCATCACGCTTGACCCTAAAAAAACTCTTTGGCAAACTCTTTGCGACAAAGGTGACCATATTTTGGTGCACGGACAATATCGCCACGTGATTGCCTATCTCAAAGACTTTTTGTTCCGTGCCGACCAAGCGCATTGCCCTGTTTCCGCCCTCTCCGGCGGAGAGAAAAACCGCCTCATGTTGGCCAAAACTTTGGCGCAGCCTTCAAACTTTTTGGTTTTGGATGAGCCAACCAATGATTTGGATATGGATACGCTCGATTTGTTGCAAGAGGTTTTGAGCGATTATGAAGGAACCATGCTGATTGTCAGCCACGACCGCGATTTCTTGGATAAAATCGTGACTTCCGTTATCTATATGAAAGGCAACGGCGAGGTTTTTGAAAATGCCGGCAGCTATTCCGAAATTTTGGAAAAAGTTCATTCTCTCTCCAAAACACCCGTTCAAAGCCCGGCAAAAAAAGAAGCTGTTTCAGCACCTCAAGCCGAACGCAGCAAAAAGACGGCCAAGCTCAGCTATAATCAGCAACGTCTGTTGGAAATTTTGCCGCAAAAAGTTGAAGATTTAGAGCAAAAAATTGCCGAAACGGAACAAAGACTCGGTGATGCCGATTTATATAATGCTAATCGCGGAGAGTTTGAAAAACTTTCGGCCGATTTAATATCTTTGAAAAAAGAAGCGGAAGATGCCGAAAATCAGTGGTTGGAATTGCAAGAACTGCAAGAAAAACTTTTATCTCAATAAACCTCTTGACCTATCAGCTCGGCAATTTCTTTTAACTGCGGCGCTATCATTTCTCTTTCTGCTTTTGAGATTTGTTCTATATTGAGATTTTTTTGTTGGGCTTTTGCCTCTTCTTGCATCATAACAGCCAAGCTTGCACTTTTTGTTGTTTCTGCGCTTTCATTCATCAAATCTTTGCGTGCCTCAATGGCTCGGTCTTTTAAAATGGTGGATATGATGGTTCTGACCCTGGTTTCTATATAAAAAAAGCGCTTGGCATCCCAACCATGCTCTTCAACCCATGATGCTAAAAACTTGTTTTCTTCCGCCAGGCTTGATGCCGTGCTGAAAGATAAGTCTGAAGAAAGGTCTTTATCGGCATTTTCTTGCTTGTATTTAATAACCGTGTTCAAAAATGCACGCAGCTCTTCTTGCGATATTTCAACCGATTGTGAAACCTTATTTTGCGGATATGTCGGAGCATATAGTTTTTTGCGCGCCTGTATAATGCCGATGCCCAATAATATGGCAATTGCTATAAAAAATATTAAATATATTTTTGCTTCACTATATTTTTTCATTTACCAACGCAAATTTGAAATCACAAAATCGGGCGATGTATCAAAACTGTTGGCCAGCTCTCGGGTTTTGGCCACATCGGGAATATAGCCCTCGCCCAAAAAGTTGACATGAACACCTTTGGATATCAGCAAAGAGCTTATGCCATATAAGCTTGCCGCTTTGATATCCGTGGTCAGATTATCACCAATCAGCAAGATTTTGCTCTTATCCGTTGTATCAACATCTTCCAGAGCATAATCCAAAATCATTTTATCCGGCTTGCCCAGCGTGATGATTTTGCCGCCGAGAACGGCGTATTGCTCAGCCAAAGCTCCGGGAGCCAAACAGATTTTGCCGTTTTTATAAGTGGACGTATCATTACCGACACAAACAAAAGGCATGGCCAGGCCGGCTGCATGTTCTAATGATGGCAAATAGTCCTCAATTCTGTCTTCTTCCGAGGCAACCTCAGACATGAACAAAAAGTCTGCCTTGGAAAGGTCGGTGACCTTTTGATAGTCTAGATTTGCAAAAATGCCATTATCATCCCCGGACCCGATTTGAAAATATTTTTGGCCGATGGCGGCATAGTTGCCGTGTTTGGACTTTAAGCAATAATGCAAAACCTCACCTGCCGTGATGATTGAATCAAACAAGCTCAACGGGACTTTGTTGTCATGAAAAATTTTGGCCATTGTGGCCACGCGCATCGGCGTATTGCTCAGCAAGATTATGTGCTTGCCGGACTTTTTCATATTGACCAATGCCGTTACGGCTTCTGACTTGATACCGTTTCCTTCGCTCAAAACCCCGGAATAGCCGACAATCACGGTATCAAAATTGTCTATTATCTTTAAAATATTCACAATGGGTTTAATCATTTTCATAACTTATTTTCCAGATTACAAAAAAATTTTAGCAAATTTTCTTCAAATTTAGTATATTTGTCCCCTTGTTTCAAGCAAATAAACAAAGTTTTAAGCCGTTTTTTTGTTTTTCAAATATGTCGATAAGGCTTCCGGGAAAGGTGCCAAAACTTTTGCCAAAACGCCTTTCAACTCTGAAATGCAAACACCATAATTGGTTATGGCAACACCGGCTTGCTCACATTTGTTGATGCGGGATAACATTTCTCTGCGATTGTGCATGCAACCGCCACACTGAATCACCAATTTATATTCTGCCAAATCTGCCGGAAAATCATGCCCAGAGACATGATTGATGACCAAATCTTTGCCGGTTTTCTTCTTCAGCCAATTGGGGATTTTCACCCGGCCAATGTCATCTTCAACCGCATGATGCGTGCAAGATTCCGCTATCAAAATCTTGTCCCCGTTTTGCAATTTATCTATCATGGAGGCACCTTCCACCAGCTTGACTATATCGCCTTTCAGCCGTGCAAACAAAATGGAAAATGTGGTGCAGGTGATTTCTTTCGGAGTATGCTCAACCATAAAATCCACCACTTGCGAATCGCAAACAACCAATGCCGGCGGCATTTTCATATTAGCCAATGCTTGGTCATATTCACTTTCTTTGACAATGGTCACAATTTGGCTATTATCCAACCCATCTCTGATGGCTTGGACTTGCGGCATAATCAATCTGCCTTTCGGCGCTTCTTTATCTATGGGCACCAACAGCACAATTTGTGATTTTTGCGGAGCTAAATCTCCCAATAATGCCGGCGTGTTGATAAAATCTTCGGGACAAACTCTTATCAGCTCTGCCTTTAACTGGCTCAAGATTCTGTCTCTGCTGGCCTTATCTTTGGAATTGACCGCTATTCCCTCGCCGGAGCTTGGATAAACATCGGCCTTGTTGAAAATTTTTATCAAAGGCAGATTGCGTTTTTTTGCCTCTGCCTCAATTGTTTTTTCATATTCTCCTTCTTGATTGCCCTCACAAACCAGCAAAATGATATCGGCTCTGTCCCAAACTTTTTGGCTTTTTTCCATTCTTTGTTCACCTAAAGCCGTTTCATCGCCAAAACCTGCCGTATCAAGCCAAGTTATGGGTCCCAAGGGCAACAGCTCTTGATTTTTTTCAACCACGTCTGTGGTGGTGCCGGCTTGGGATGAGGTGATGGAAACATCTTGCCCGGTTAATAAATTTAACAAGCTCGATTTGCCCGAGTTTACTTTGCCCATTAAGGCAATGTGCAATCTTAATGCTTTTGGGGTGCTTAACATTTTTCTTATTTTCCTTTGCTTAATTCTTTGATAACTTGATTGGCTATGGTCAGGCCAAAAATGGCCGTAATCGTGGGCAAAGAGCCCAATGTGTGACGTGTGCGGCCGTTTGGTATGGTGTTTTCTTCTTCTGCCTCGGCAATGGCCGTTTCCGGCAGAGCTGTCTGTTCATCTGAATAAACACAATAAATTTGGCTTAAATCTACCCCTCTTCTTTTCAAGCGCTTGCGGATAAATTTTGACAGGCTGCAATTTTTAGTCTGGATTAGCTTGCCGAAATGTATGGCTGAAGGGTCTGTTTTCAAAGCTGCCCCCATGGATGAGATGAAGTTTCTGCCGGCACGCCACAGCCCTTCCATCAAGCCGCATTTGGGGTTTAAGGCATCAATGGCGTCAACCACAAAATCGGCCTTGATTTGCAGCAGTTCCGGCAAGGTCTTATCATTGACAAACATATCCAAAGTTTCCACTTCACATTCGGGGTTGATATCCAAAACTCTTTGCTTGGCAACCTCAATTTTTTTCTTGCCCAAACTTGAGTGCAGAGCCAAAATTTGACGGTTGATATTGGTTTCTTCAAAAACATCAAAATCCACCAAAATAAAATGCCCGACCCCGGCTCTGGCCAGCGCCTCCAAGACATAGCCGCCGACGGCACCCAAGCCTACAATCATCACACTTGAGGCATTTAAGTTTTTCAGCCCCTCTTCTCCTAAAAGCAGCTCCGTTCTTAAAAATTGTGTTTTTACCATGTTTTGATAAACTCCAATGAATTTTGATAAATTTTTGCCGCCAGATTTTCTGCCTTTTCTTGCTTTTGCTCTGCCAAAAAATTTATCAACCGCGGCAGAAAAGAAATATCACTTTCTTGATGTTTTTCAAGAGCCTGATACGGGCCGTCCGTCTCAACCAAAATTTTGTCCTCCGGCAAGGCTCTTATAATTTCCGCGGCATTTTTGTTTTTCATAATCGAGGCGGAAAAAGAAATATAACCGCCACGTTTAACTACCTGCCCGGCTTGCTCTTTTTCTCCGTTAAACGAGTGCAACACAAACTTTTGCGGCAAAGATGACCATATCTCCTCCAGCCAGCCAAAGCTTTTGACCATATGCACAATCAGCGGACGATGATATTGCTTGGCCAAGTTTGCTTGCTCTATAAATGCCGCCACTTGCACAGCTTTTTCCGGGGCTTTGAGCTTGTCTAGGCCACATTCTCCGACCAAAGCTTGCGGATTTTGCCGCAACAACATTTCTAACCTGGTTTGCCAATTTTCTTTTTGTGCTTCAATATACCAAGGGTGCAGGCCATAGGCAGGAACAATTCTTTCGGGATATTTTTCCGCCAGTGTTTTTATCTTGCCCCAATCTGCCTCAACAGCGGAAACATTTATCAACTTTTTGCAACCATAATCTGACATGGCAGATAGAATATCCGTTGCACAGTTTTGTTTATAATCTTGCAAATGTATGTGTGTGTCGATAAACTGCAAAGAAATTTTTCCTGTTTGAAAAATTGGTTTATTTTGAAAGGATATTAGAAAATTATGCATATTTTTACAAGACCAATTTTAGAAATTAATCTCAAACATTTGCTTGAAAACTATTTGCAATTGAAAGCTTTGGCCAAAGATTCCATTCCGGCAGCCGTTATCAAAGACGATGCTTATGGCCTTGATGCCAAAGTCATTGCCCAAACCTTGTATGAAAAAGCCGGATGCCGCAATTTTTTTGTGGCTCACGGGATTGAAGGTGAAAGAATCCGCCCCTTGGTGCCGGAAGCCAAAATTTTTGTTTTGCAAGGAATCGGCGAAGACAGTTATGCTTCTTTTCAAAAATGCCGCCTTATCCCTGTTATCAGTTCTCCGCAAATGTTTGAATTTTGGAAAGAAAACAGAATTGATGATATCAGGCCTGCCATTCAGATTGAAACCGGGCTCAACCGCTTGGGCTTTAGAGAATATGAACTGGCAGCTTTGAGCGAAGCTGACAGAAACGAGTTTTCCATGGTGATGTCTCACTTGGCTTGCGGTGATGAAAAAGACCACTTTATGAATAAACGTCAGTTGGATAACTTCAACCGCCTTAAAGCACAATATTTTCCTGATTTGATTGCATCTCTCTCGGCATCTGACGGAGTCTTTCTCGGGCATGATTTTCAGCAAAATATGGTGCGCTTGGGTGCCGCCGTTTATGGCATTAACACCGCACCGTATCGCGAAAATCAGATGAAAAACGTGGTCTATATTAAAGCGCCGGTTTTGCAGATTGAGCCGCTTCCTGTTGGTGATTTTGTTGGCTATTCAGCCACTTATCGAGCCAATTCTTTGCGCAAAATTGCCATTGTTTCCATTGGATACGGCGATGGGCTGCCGCGTTCTTTGTCCAATGTGGGCAAAGTCTTTTTCAAAGATGATAAAACCCTCAAATTGCATGAAGCACGAATCATCGGCCGCGTATCAATGGATAATATCATTTGTGATGTGACAGATGTTGAAAATTTGTCTGTCGGCGATTTGGCTTATCTGGCTGATGACTTTTATACCCTTGATGATATGGGACGCGATGCCGGAACCATCTCTTATGAGATTATGTCTCGGGTTGGGAAAAACACGCGATATATTCGAAAATATATCGAATAAAAAAAAGCTCTCGAAAAATCGAGAGCTTTTTTTGTTTGATTAACGAACGTTTGTATTTATTGGAATATATTCCCATCCTTCTGGAAGACCTTTTTTATTTTGTGCAAGTCTTTTCTGTTTTGGCATAGGATTTCCCAATACATCGCGGTTTTGACCTTCTATCGGATTTCCATTTGTATCCAATGTTAGAGCATTATTAAGCTCATAATCTTTTTCATGTTTTATAGAAGTATCCACTGGTTCTAACGGAATATTCCTTGGCTCTACTGGAGTCGGTTCTTCTTTCGGAGCCGGAACAACGACCTTTTCATAAATTGTGTCTCCCGGAAGATAGACATCAGGGCCTTGGATTGTGTCTCCCGGAATATAAATATCCTGACCTTTGATTGTGTCTCCCGGAATATGAATATCCTTACCTTTGATTGTGTCTCCCGGAAGATGGACATCAGGACCTTTGATTTTTTTGCCGGGAATGTATACCGTTTTTCCTCTGACGGTATCTGCCTTTTGTTCTTCATTACAGTCGCAATCACAATCGCAGCAGTTATCAATATAAAAGTTATTGATTGTTTGTTCGGTCGGCGTTTGCTTTTTATCACCGCTTTGGTTATTGTTACCACTGCAGTTTCTAACACCCAAGAAGCTCAAGAAAGCTATACCGCCGATAATCACGGCATCACGAACTTTTTTCCACCAAGGACGTTTCAAAGAAACCGTCGGTCTATTTTGCGGCTCGTTGTTTGTCGGGCCGGCCGGCGGATTTCCTGCACCATTTCCTGCCGTATGACCGTTGTTGTTGCCACCTGTGCCGTTTTGTGCGGTTTGCGGCAAAATTACGGGGGCAACAACCGTCCTGTTTTTCTTATTTTCTTCAGCTTGTGTTGTTCTGCCTGAAGTAGGTGTTTGAACAACGCCGGCAACAGTGTTATTTTTCTTTTCTTCAGCTTGTGCCGTTCTGCCTGAAGTAGGTGTTTGAACAACGCCGGCAACGGTGTTATTTTTCTTTTCTTCAGCTGGTGCCGTTCTGCCTGAAGCAGGTGTTTGAACAACGCCGGCAACGGTGTTTGACCTTTCCGCGCTTGGTTTATCTTTCGTTATTCCTACAGCAATAACGTTTTCTTTTTCTTCTGTCGGATAAACCACGGCAATATCATCAAGTCTTTCTGCCAAAGCATTGATTGTTGCAATATCATTTACATCTTTAACAATGTTTTTCAGAGCTTCAAAATCAAAACCTTCCGGCAAGTTGCCAACCGGCTGCATATTGTTTTTGGCGCAGGCAATCAAAATCTTGTTACGCAAAACAGGATCTTTTACATTGTCTTTAATGCGAATTTTGGCTTTGGGGTTGCTTACTTTTGCCTTTTTGATAATTAAGTCATAAACTTTGTAAGCTTCAACTGACTCATCTCTTTTGACAATATCAAAGCCTTTATTACCATTATCAACACCGGTAAAAACCGTTTTTCCTTCTTTTTTGGCTTCTACCTTGACCGCATTTTCTTTTAATGCCGTAACAATAAAGCTGAGACCTGTTTTGTTATTCTTAAAATTGCCCCAAAATTCTTGAGATTTTTGAACATCCTCAGACAAGTCTTCCGTTTTGCCTTTTTCTTTGCTGATCTCTGTGGCTTTTATCTGACCGATTTTATAGTCTTTATCAACGTTTAATTGATTCCAATCAATGCCGTTTTTCATTAAAAAGTCTAACTCACCTTTGGTCATTTCGGTAAAGTTATATTTGCCATCTTCTTTAATGGCGCGGCTCAAAATTTCTTCAACGCTGTAAAGTTTTTTCTCTGTGTTGGTGCGCAGTTTTTTGTTATATTCATTGCGAGCTTCCAATGCCAGAGCTTTTTCTTCATCTGTATAATTTTTGCTGTTTTTAATTTCTTCATAGGTGCGATTATTGATGGCAATACCTAACATATTGTCATATTGCACCGTTAAAAGACCGGCTGCTTTCACGGCTTTGCGCAACTCAAACAAACTTTTTGCATCCATTGTTGCAATATCATTGCTGTTCAAGATGCCGGTCAGTTCTTCCTTGCTCATTTTGCTATATTCTACGGTAAGCAAATTGTCATATTGCACCGTCATAAGGCCGGCGGCCTTCACGGCTTTGCGCAACTCAAACAAACTTTTTGCATCCATTGTTGCAATATCATTGCTATTCAAGATGCCGGTCAGTTCTTCCTTGCTCATTTTGCTATATTCTTTTTGTGCCATTGTTCCTCCAGAAAACTCTTATTTTGTTGAATTGTTGGTAATTTACCATAAAAATAAGCTTTTGACAATATATTTTTTTGTCAAATTAGGCAAAATTTACATTTTTTTCGATATTTAACAATTCTGTAACAAAAGAATGCAAGATTTTGATTTTGTCAAAATCTTGCATCTGTTTTAATCAATCCCCATAACCCCTTCCTTGCGATCTCGACATTGTATTTATATTAGTATTCGTATTTGTATTTGTTGTCGTTTTGGGGCTCTGCGATTCATTTGTGCCAACTCCCCGCAAAGATTGTAGTTTGTCTGCACTATTTTGTGCTGCAACAATATTTCCGTTTTCATCAATTTGCAGACCATATCGGGCAAATTGTTCGTCTACATTATCCATAAATTTCTTTGCACCCTCGGATAACTGCTCGCCAGCTGCGGCACGTTGTTCCAAATCTGCACAGACAGATGCATAATTTTGCATTTCTTTAGCATCTGCAACCGCCTGATTTAAGATTTGCTGTCCATGGTTATCAAAATCTTTAATTGATATGCCTTGTTCTGTCCTAATTTCATATATTCTGGCTTTAAGGAATTCTTTATTTGCCCATTTCGGTAAAGCTGCATCTTTGCCGCCATTGTCTTCCATATTAATATGGCCGTTTTCATCAATGCTGTATGAAATTTCTCCGGCTTTACCACTTATTGATGCCTCTTCTTGTGCCGGTTCTCCGACTTCCTGCGTCTCTTGTTGCGGTTGCTCAGCAACATTTTCTGCTGTTTGCTCCGGCGGGTTATTATATTCGACCATTAAATCATGCGCAGCTCTTAAGATTTCGCTGTTTTCAATCATTGTCTGCCCTGCCACACGGTTCTGAGCTTCTAAATCTAACTCTAAACCTTTTTTCACTTCTTTGATATTGGCCTTATTTTCTTCTTCTGCTTTATCCAGCTCACCAAGGCGCTTTTCCCCGTCTGCAATGCGCCCTTTTAAGCTGTCTTCGTCTTGTTGTGCAATGTTATACTGATCTTTGGCATTAAAGAGCTTTTTGTCTTCTGCAGACAAAGCACTTCTGTCTTCAGGCAAATGCTCCGGATCAAAGCCTCTTGCCAATAGCTCTTGATTAACTTGTTTTTCACTCCAGCCTGTATTCTCTTCAATTTCGGGTCTGGTGAACTTGTCCAAATTTTTAAGCGATTCTTTATCCGCTTTGATTTGATCTTTAAGATCAGAACGTTCTTCTTTTATTTCCTGCTTTTCTTGCTCCAAGCTTGCCAAATCAAACTCTTTTTCTGCTTTGATTAATTTTGCTTCCAAATCTTTATTGGTCGAATCTGCATCCAAAGCAGCTTGTGCTTTATCGCGCGCCATTTCTGCAGCCTGAACTTTTTCTTTGAGGTTTTCCATCTTGCGGCTGTCATTTTCATCAGCTTGGGTCGATTCTAATACCTCGCCATGTTCACCAATTTTGTGAAGATTGTTTACTTGAGACAACATTTCTTTAATATTTCCATCTTTCAGGTTATTTGAAATGCTCTCAAAATTTGCTTGCGCCGCTTCTGCAACCCTTGCGGCAACTTCCGGGTTGCTCATATCTTGGCCTTGGCTCAATCTTTCATAAATGCTGTTATAAAGAGCTTGCTCCTTTTCCGACATGCCCTTTTCTTCAGCAACCGGCTCCGGCATTGATTGATTCTCATTTCCGTCTTGTGCCGAAGATTCTTGGCCGTCTGTCGCTTCATTGCCCTTTGCTCCGTCGTTTCCGCGAGGCTCTTCATCACCCTGACCGCCATGTGAAGCACCATCTGAAGAACGAGAATCTAAGTGCGTGTCTTCTGCTTGGCTATGCTGCTGTATCACTCTTTCACCTTGATATTCTCCTCGGTCGCTAAAATCGTTCAACAAACCTGAGAGTTTTGCAAACTGCTCCGGGGTCATATCTTTTATTGAGGCCTCTAATGTATCAGAGCCGGCCATTGATATGCCTAAATCTTGTGCAACAAAAGCCGGCGTTTGCTCCATGGCCATGGCCAGCTTATATGCAAATTCCTGCGGCGTTTCAATTCCTTCGGGGAGTTTTATCTCTCCGGCAGCAATGCGCGCATAGAGATCTTGTGTGGTTTGCTCTCCTAAAAATTGATCGGCTCTTTCGTCCCAGAATTTTTGATCTTCCGTATAATTTTCTTCATTAGCCCAGCCATATCCGGCATCTTTGTCTATAGAATCCGGGATACCATCATGGTCTGCATCATTTGAAGATTGATCTAAAATATCATGCGGGGTGAGGCTCTTTGCCAATTCTTCATCATATTTATAATCTTGTTTAGTTTGCGTTGAAGAATCTTGTTTAGCCGTATCAGTGGTGTCTTCACCACCCAATATTTTTCCTTTGATATCGTTTACCCATTCAGAAAGCCAAGGTGCAGCCGCTGAACCCGCAGCAATACCAACTGCAGCCTCAGATGTTCTTGCAAAGGCCTCAAGTGTTTTATCCCATTCTTGCTTTGCGGCTTCTTTATTTCCTTTTATTTTTTCATACAGTGCTTTTCCACCGTGCCACAATGTTTCTCCTGCTTTTGGAGCTATTGCTAAAACTCTGGTTGTTGTTCTCAAAATCGGTTGAACTATTCTTGAAGCATCTTGACTGCCGACACCCAGGCTTGTTCCAAAACCGACCGCCGAACCCAAAACAGCCAACCCCGTTGTTGCAAAAGCCAAACCAACTTTTAGTTTATTTGCTTTTGCATAATCTTTAAGGCTCATGTCATTTTTTGCAGCTTCTTGTTGCAGACTTTTCATGGCTTTTTTGGCATTGAAGGCGGCATATATGGTCAAACCAACCGGGCCCGCCGTAGCGCCTATGGCCGCATATATACCAACGTTTTTTAAACTTCTGCCTGCAGCAAGAGCCAATCTTTTGGCATATTTATATTTTTTGCCGTAACGCTTGGTCATCTTCTCATCAAAGGCATTGATTCTGTCTTCCATTCTTTTGACAACAGGAATGGACTTGAACTTAGCTTTGAGGCGGTCTTTTAACTTTGTAACCACTGCAGAACTATTGGCCAAAACAGCTCTGACGCCTGTTTTTTTCACCGTTTGCGGATTGTTAACCACTTGAGCAAATTTTTCTTGCAACTGCTCTTTGGTCATGCCTTTTTTGACGTCTGAGGCAAAAGCTGCCGCAACAATGTTTCTTTGCAAGGCTTCTTGGAAATAGGTATTATATAATTTTATGGTATCTTCTTTTTTGCCATTTCCGGCAATACGTGCTTGCGTTCCGGCTTCCAGCATGGCTGCTTCAACCAAATCTGCTTTGGCAGAACGTTGTTCTTCATCAGATACCTTTTCTCCTTTTTCGTCGGTAATGGTCAGGTTTTGAAGGGCTGTTACACTTTCTTGCATTTCCGGATTGAGTAATTTTCCGTCTTGTCCCATGGCAAACGGGTGCGGTGCTTCATCCAAAATTTTGTCATTGGCTTCCAATTGTTCTTCGGAAACTTTATCAATACCGTTTTCGGCATCAAACTCAGCCAAAAGGGTCGGATCTTCCGCTGTGTTTTCCGCAGTTTCTAATGCTTGATTTTCTTCACTCAGCTCCTCACTATCTTCGGCTGCCGAGGGGCTTTCTTGAGATTGTGTTTCTGATGTTTGCTGGTTGTCTTGAAGCTTTGTTTGATTTTCTTGTGCGTCCCCTGATGCGGTGTCATCACCAAGTTCAAACTCATCCGGCTGATTTGCTTTTGCATCT
Source organism: uncultured Alphaproteobacteria bacterium (assembly GCA_944392225.1). Taxonomy (GTDB): domain Bacteria; phylum Pseudomonadota; class Alphaproteobacteria; order RF32; family CAG-239; genus CAJLXD01. The sequence continues at coordinate 16,917 of CALXWB010000015.1, forward strand.
AATTCGGCTTTTTGTTTTTTGGCTCTATCTAAAACTTCCTTGGCTATATCCTGTTTTGCTGAAAATATGCCAACGGATTCGGCCATGGCGATAATACTATCCAAATCTTGTTCATCATAGGGGTTTTGGCTTTGAGCTAAAGCTTCCAGTCTGGAATCAATTTCCTTCATGGTTTTACTACTGGCTGTTTGTGCTTCCGGTGAGCGGGATTCTTGCTTTAAAAAGCTTTCGACAAAAGTCTCGTTCATTTGGGTCAATTGCTCATCAGACAGCTTTGACATATCTTGATTTGCCAAATTTACTGCTTCTTCAACACTTATTTTATCAACCATATCACACCTCTATCTTGTGTTATTTTTATTACATCATAGCGCATTTTTTGGTTTATGACAATATAATTTTGTCTAATTTGGCTAGTGTGTAACAAAATTGTCATTTTAATTTTGGGATATTTTATCCAACATTGGTTAAAAAAGGCATAAAAAAACGCCGCTTGATTGCGGCGTTTTTTCTTTTGTGCTTTGTTTTAAGCAACTTTGGCGTCAAAGCAGATATTTTTGCCCTCAATCTCAGCTTGAGTTCCCTGATTTTGAGCTTTTTCAAACTTAACCGCCAAAACTTGTTCGGCAACATAAGCTTTATTTTCGTCCAAAGCTTGAGCCAATTCGGCATCTTCGGTCTGATAGCTCAACTCTATGCGGTCAGAGATGTTGAAGTCTTTATCTTTACGCAAGGTTTGAACCAAACGAACAAAGTCGCGTGCCATACCTTCACGGCGCAAAGCATCGGTTACATTGGTATCCAAGGTGACAACGGCTTTGTTATCAGCAAAGGCTTGTCCTGCCACGCCTTCTTTCATGTTCAAACGCACTTCAAACAAGTCTTTGGTCAAAGTCTTGCCGGCAATGTTCAACGTGCCGTCGGCATTTATCTCCCATTTTCCTTGCTTGTAAGCTCCCATAACAGGGCCCATATCTTTGCCCAAAGCTTTACCCAAAAGCGGGGTATATAAATACACACTCTTGTCGGCATAGTTGGCCAAGTTGTTGTCTAACTTGACTTCTTTGACGTTCAACTCATCTTTGATGATGTCTTGATACTCTGCACCGATAAAGTCTAAGTCTTTGCCAACCACGGTCAAGCTTTGCAAAGGCAAGCGGTTGCGCAGGTTCTTTTCTTCGCGAATGAACTTGGCGGCCGAGCACAAATCTTGCAAGAAGTCCATTTCTTTGACCAGCTTATCATCCAATTTGATTTCTGATAATGTCGGATAATCGGTCAAATGAACGGATTCTTCACCCGTCAAAGTTTTGAAGACATATTCTGAAACAAACGGCATTAACGGTGCCACAATCTTGCTCAGGTTAACCAAAACCGTATACAGCACATCAAAGGCCTGTCTGTCGCCTTCCCAGAAACGATCACGGGTGCGGCGGATATACCAGTTGTTCAAAATTTCCATAAAGGAAGTGACTTCACCGGTTGCCATGGCAACATCATAAGTTTCGAGCCCTTGTTTCACAATTTGGCTTAATCTCTTCAATTTTGACAAGATATAATTATCAATTGCCTCGGAAGAAGAATATACCTCTTTGGCCTTATAGCCTTCGGCATTGGCATACAAAGTGAAGAAGTAAAAAGCATTCCACAGCGGAATCAAGGCTGCGCGGGCGGCTTTGGCGATTTCTTTTCCTTCTTTATCAACGGCTAAGTTGCCGCCTTTCAAAACAGGAGAAGAGACCAAGAACCAGCGCAAAACATCGGAACCTATCGTATCCAAAACCTCGTTCGGATCAGGATAGTTTTTCAAACGCTTTGAGAGCTTCTGTCCGCCTTCAGCCATCAGCAAGCCGGTGCAGATGCAGTTCTTAAATGCCGGCTTGTTGTGCAAAGCGGTGGACAACACGGTCAAGGTATAGAACCAACCACGGGTTTGATCCATGGCCTCGACAATAAAGTCTGCCGGGAAGTGGCTTTCAAACCATTCTTTGTTTTCAAACGGATAATGCACTTGGGCATAAGGCATGGAGCCGGATTCAAACCAGCAGTCAAACACATCCGATACGCGGCGCATCATGGTTTTGCCGGACGGATCATCTGGGTTGGGGTAAACCACCTCATCAATGTATGGTTTATGCAGATTCTTAACATCAAAACCAGTTTTTTCTTTAATCTCTGCCACAGAGCCGAAAACATCAACTCTCGGAAACTTCGGATTGTCTGATTTCCAAACAGGGATCGGGGTGCCCCAGAAACGGTTGCGCGAAATGGACCAATCTCTGGCGCCTTCCAACCATTTACCGAAACGGCCGTCTTTAATATGCTCCGGCACCCAGTTGATTTGTTGATTGTTTTTCACCATTTCATCTCTGAAATCGGTTACCTTGACAAACCAAGAAGACATAGCCTTATAAATCAACGGCGTGTCTGTTCTCCAGCAGAAGGGATAAGAGTGGGTGTATTGTTCTTTTTTGACCAGAATACCACGCTCTTTTAACAGCTGCATAATCGGCTCGTTGGTTTCAAAAACTTGTTTGCCTTCATAATCAGGCACTTCGGAAGTAAACTTACCGGCCTCGTCTACCGGGCAAACAATGGGGAAATTTTCATCATAAGCACGGCAAGCATCAAAGTCGTCTTGACCAAAACCGGGGGCTATGTGAACAACGCCGGTACCGTCTTCGGTTGAAACAAAATCACCGCTCAAAACCTTGAAGGCGCCCTTGTCTTTCAAATGTTTGAAATAGGGGAACATCGGCTCATAGCTTAAGCCCACCAAGTCTTTACCTTTCATAGAACCGACTTTGGTGGCATGCTCCAATTGTTTTTTATATCTGCCGAGCAATGCTTCTGCCAAGATATATTTTTGGCCGTCTTCTTCCATAACGGCATAGTCAATATCCAAGCCAACAGCCAGCATCAGGTTTGATGGCAAGGTCCAAGGCGTGGTGGTCCAGACCAAAATGTTCATGCCGTTTTCAAGTTTGAACATCACGGTGATGGCGTTATCGGTTTTATCTTGATAGCCTTGGTTAACCTCAAAGTTAGACAACGGAGTTTCAGCGGCCCAAGAATATGGCAAAACGCGATAATCTTCATAAACCAAACCTTTTTCATAAAGCTGTTTAAAGTTATTGATAACGCTTTCCATAAACGGCAAGTCCATGGTTTTGTAATCATGATTAAAGTCTACCCAGCGGCCGATGCGTTTGAACATCTCAACCCAGATGCCGGAATATTTCAAAACATCGGAGCGGCAAAAGTCATTAAACTTTTCCACGCCAAAAGCTTCAATTTGCTTTCTGCCTGAAACGCCTAATTGTTTTTCGGCAGACATTTCAGCCGGCAAACCGTGACAATCCCAGCCCAAGCGGCGGTCAACTTTTTTGCCGTTCATGGTTTGGAAACGAGCCACCACGTCTTTAACGTATGATACCATAATATGGCCATAGTGCGGGGTGCCGTTGGCAAACGGAGGACCGTCATAAAACACAAACTCGGCAGCACCGTCACGATTGTGCACCGATTTTTCAAAAGTATTATCATCTTCCCAGAATTTTAAAATTTCTTTTTCGACTTCTACAAAGTCAGGCTTTGCCTTTACATCAGCATAGAATTTTGTCATTTGCCTATACCTTAAAATATTTAAACTAACGGATTTTTTTCAGATTGTTTGTTTTGTTTGAATTATGTGCAAGAAAGTATATCCCCTAAGGGATAATGATGGATATGATATGTATGTTAAAAGAGCACATATTAAAGAATCTTTCAAAAGTTTATTTTTTCTGCGGGCTAATTTAGAACAGGAATCTATGCGAGTCAAGAGCTTATAACTCATACGCATTAAAAAAAGAGCGGCTTTCTCAAGCGGCTCTTTTTTTCCAGCAATAAACGATATATTCTAAGCTAAATTAAATAAAGAGCGACTTTCACAAGCAGCTCCTCACATGCAAAATTTGGGGAAAATTCAAAAGAGCACTCTTTCTCAAGAACCTCTTTTCCTCATTAGATTACAGGAAATTTAGCATTGCAAGAATATGAGAAGAATAAGAAAAAAATAAACATAATCTTTATTAAAGTGCCTTTGTGATAGCACTTTTTTCTTATATGTCAATGTTTTTTTTAGGATTCCATATTTCACCGCAAATTTGCGGCTCTTTTACCCCGGTGGTCAGCGGAAATGTGGCCGGCAAGTTGTATAATCTGCGCGTGGCTAAAAAAGCCATGGCTTGCGCCTCCATGGTATCAGGGCGCCAACCCAAATGCCCGGCAGTTATCACATCTGTTTCCGGCAATTTGGAGCGCAAAAAACGCATCAAGGTCGGGTTTTTTGCACCGCCGCCGCAAACAATCAACTCTTTGGGTTTGGCCGGAAAATACAGCGCCATGGAATATACCAAAGCCTCAACCGCAAACTCGGTCACCGTAGCGGCACCGTCTTCCAGGCTCAGGCCTTCCAAATGCTCCAATTTATCCTTAAAAGCATTTCTATCCAATGCCTTGGGCGGATGCTTGGCAAAAAACTTATGCCGCATCAGATTGACCAAAACCTTATCATTAACCTTGCCGCTGATGGCTAGCTTGCCGTCATAATCCATATGCAGACCGGCATGATAAAAAACCCAATCGTTGATTTGAGCATTGCCGGGGCCGGCATCAAAAGCCATCAACTCCCCATTATCGCCAACCCAGGTCAAACTGCTTATGGCACCGATATGTGCCACAGCCACCGGCTTTTCAAACTCTGCCGCGCGGGAAGCATAATATATGGAAACAAGCGGCCCGCCTTGTCCCCCGGCCAACAAATCTGCTTGCACAAAATGGTTGACCACTTTTTTGCCCGTTAAATCGGCCAACAACTCCCCATCCCCCATTTGATAGGTGAAATGCTGTTCCGGGTTGTGATAAAGCGTGTGCCCATGAAAACCTATCACATCAACCTTGCCATCGGCAAAATCTATCATCTCTTGTGCCACGGCGGCATGAGCCCGCGTTAACTTTTCTTCCAAAGACTGAAACTCTTCTGCCAAACCGGCCGTCTCGGGACGTTTGCTTGCCAAATTTTGCAAGCGTTCTCTTATCTCATCATCATAAGGCTCAACCCGGCTGCGCTCAACATCATAAACATCAATACCATCGGTCACGATCAAGGCCGCGGCAATGCCATCTAACGACGGGCTGCTCATCAGTCCTAAAGCTCTTATTTTTTTTATTGTATCCATAATTTTACCGAATCTGTTGCACTATGCAAATTTTATGATAATATGCGTTAAAATTTTATTATATAAGGAAAGGAAAAATGACACAATTTAAATCTCAGTTTATTAACCTGATGGTTGAACGCGGCTTTTACAATCAATGTACCAACGAAACGGGCTTTGATGATTATCTCTATGAATGTGAAAAAAGCGGAACACCGGCCGTGGGTTATTTGGGATCCGACCCAACGGGAGATAGTTTGCACGTTGGGCATATTGTGCCCCTGATGATGATGCGTTGGTTTCAAAAATGCGGCCATAAGCCTTTGACCTTAGTCGGCGGTGCCACAGCGCGAATCGGCGACCCTTCCGGCAAAGATAAGTTGCGCCCTTTTCTCTCCGAAGAAACTTTGGCTCATAATATTGAAGGGTTGAAAAAATCTTTCTCCAAATTTTTGAAATTCGGCAACGGCAAAACCGATGCCCAAATGGTTGATAACTGGGATTGGTTTAAGGATATCAACTACCTCTCCTTCTTGCGCGATATCGGCACTTATTATTCGGTTAACCGCATGCTGACCATGGATAGCGTCAAAACCCGCTTGGAAAGAGAACAACCTATGTCTTTCTTGGAGTTTAACTATATGCTCCTTCAGGGTTATGACTTCTGCGAACTCTACCAAAAATATGGTTGCCGCGCCCAAATTGCCGGCTCTGACCAATGGGGCAACATTACTTCCGGCACTGAACTCGGCCGCCGCAAATATGATGTGGAACTTTTTGGCTTCACGAGCCCGATTATCACCGACTCAAACGGCAAAAAAATGGGCAAGTCTGAAGGCAATGCGGTTTGGATTAATGAAGATAAGCTCTCCTCATATGACTATTATCAATATTTTCGCAATATCGGTGATGCCGAAGTGGGCAAATGCTTGCGCATTTTCACCGATCTGCCGATGGATGAGGTCAGACGCCTTGAAGCTCTTCAAGACAAAGAAATCAACGAAGCCAAGAAGATTTTGGCTTATGAAGCTACCAAGATTTGCCGCGGTGAAGAGGAAGCAAAAGCTGCCCAAGAAACAGCCGTCAAACTTTTTGAACAAGGTGCTGCCGGCGGCGAGTTGCCGAGCATTTCCGTCAACGGTGATATCTCGGTGCTTGATGCCTTTTTGCAAATCGGCTTTGTTTCAAGCAAAGGAGAAGCCCGCCGCCTGATTAAACAAGGCGGGTTGAAGCTCAATGATGCCACGATTACCGATGAAAATTATGTCATCAAAGCTACCGATTTTGTCAATGGTGAGGTCAAGCTCTCGCAAGGCAAAAAGAAGCACGGTTTGCTTAAATCAGCTTAAATATATAAAATTTCCAACAAAAACCTTTTCTTCACCGAAAAGGTTTTTTTGTTGTTAAAATGCTTGATATTTTGCGGCGAAAATCTTAAATTTATTAATGTGATTTTTTGAGAGGATTGAAGAATGCAAGATAATTTGCCCGAATTGCGTGATATTCATCTTTCCGACGGCGTTTCCGCTTTTCCGCTTGCAGACGGCTGGTGGCTCACACTTGCCGGAATTGTCCTTTTGTTCTTGCTCACACAATTTATTCTTTATCTTCGCAGATACAGCAAAGCACGCTATGCCCTCAAGCTCCTGCGTGAAATTTCTGATGAAAATGTGGTTGAGGCGGCCAAACAAATGTCTGAAATTTTGCGACGAATCTGCATTTTTAAATATAAAGAAGCCGCGGTTTTGCTCGGACCGGATTGGGTGGCTTTTCTCAACCAAAAAACCAAAACGCCCCTTAATGGCAAAACGGCCGAACTTTTGATTAATGCCCCCTATATTCCGCAGCAAAGCACCGTCTATAATTTGCAAAATCTGGAAGACCTGCGCCGCTTCTGCCAAAAATGGATCGGAGAAAATTTATGATTCATTTTGCTTTGCCTTATGCCGTTTTTTTGTTGCTTTTGCCACTTGCTTTTCGCCATTTGCTGCCCGCGGTCAAAGGTTTGCACGGTGATGCTCTCAAGGTCCCCTTTTTGGAAGATTTGAAAAAAATATCCTTAAAATCAGGCAGCTTATGGCAGCAAAGCTCTCAAAACAGCCGCAACACGCCGGCCTTGTTCTGGCTTTATCTGCTTTATGTGCTTTTGGTGTTGAGCGCCATGCGTCCGCAATTGCTCGGCGAACCCTTGCCCCTGCGCAGCCAAAGCCGCGATATTATGATGATTACGGATATATCAAACTCCATGCTGGAGCCCGATTTTGCCATCGGAAAACAAAGAATCAACCGTCTTTCGGCCGTCAAAAAAACGGCAACGGATTTTATTGATAAACGCAAGAACGACCGTTTCGGGCTCATTCTTTTCGGAACAAGAGCTTATTTGCAAGCTCCTCTCACTTATGATAAAAACTCGGTCAAAGATATTTTGTGGGCCATGGACGCCGGAATGGCCGGAAACTCAACTTCCATCGGTGATGCCATCGGCCTGGCTTTGAAAAACCTGCCCAAAGATAATCGTGAAAAAATTTTAATTTTGCTGACCGACGGGGAGAATAATGACGGATCTTTAAGTATGGCCGATGCCATTCAGCTTGCAAAAGACGAAAATGTGAAAATTTATACCATCGGTGTGGGTAATGAACAGGCTTTTATCGACTCCTTTTTCGGAATGAAAATTGCCCTTGGGAATAACGCTCTTGATGAAAAAAGTTTGCAGGCCTTGGCCAAAGAAACACAAGGCCAATATTTCAGGGCCAAAGACACTCAAGGTTTGCAAAAAATATATAATGCCATAGACAGATTGGAACCCACAGAAAATAACGAGCAATTTTATACCGAAACCAAAGAACTGTTTTATATTCCGCTTTTGGCAGCCTTTTTCTTGGCTTTGCTTTTGTTTTGGCGAGGACAAACAAGATGGTAGAAGAATTTTTCTTAAATTTTCATTTTTTGCGCCCATGGCTGCTGCTTCTTTTGATTGTGCCGGCTTTTTTTTCTTGGCGCTTTTTCAAAACAGCCAATACATCTTCTTCTTGGGAGAAGGCTTGCGATAAGAAATTGTTGCAATTTTTGCTGCTGCGCGGCTCGGCTTCAAACAGAAAATTTTTTAATCGGATTTTTCTTCTGGCCTTGTTTGCGGCCGTGATTTCGGCAGCCGGACCAACCTGGAAAAAACTGCCGACCCCCGTTTTGACCCCGGAACGCCCACTCATGATTTTGCTCAATCTTTCTTCCGATATGCGGCAAAACGATATATTGCCCAGCCGCTTGGAGCGTGCCAAATTTGAAATTATCGACCTTTTGCAAGGTCTCAAAACCAGTCAAACAGGTTTGATTGTGTATACGGATGAGCCTTTCTTAATCAGCCCCATCACAGATGATGCTAAACTAATCCAGAATCTGCTGCCGGCCATTAATTATGACATTATGCCCAGCAACGGCAACCGTTTGGACAGAGCCATCAATCTTGCCGTTGAAAAGCTGAAAAACAGCGGTTTTGCCAAAGGAAATATTATTGTCTTTGCCGCTGATGCCGGTGAACGCTTTGACAAAGCTTTGGAAGAAGCGCAAAAAGCGGCTGAACAAAAGTTTTTGGTTTCCGTGATTGATACGGCCGCTCAGACCGATGAAAAACTCAAGCTCGTCAGCCGCTATGGGAAAGGTGCTTTTGCCCTTGTTTCTTCCAATGACAACGATATTGCGCTTTTGGATAATTTGCTCAACCAAGGAAATGCCGAATTAAAAGAAAGCCAAAACGAACAAGATGTTTGGCAAGATATGGGATATTATTTATGCTTTATTCCGCTTGTTTGTTGTTTGTTTTTCTTCAGACGCGGATTGTTTGTTTTGCTTCCGGCTTTGCTTTTGAGCTCTCAAGCTTTTGCCGGTTGGTTTCTAAACAATAATCAAGAAGGGCTAAAAGCTTTCAACCGAGGAGATTTTCAAACTGCTGAACAAAAATTTGAAGATTTGGCCTGGAAAGCCGCGGCACAATATCGGGCCGGAGATTATGCTCAGGCTGCACAAAATTATGCAAAAAAACAAGATGTTACTTCAATGTATAATTTGGGAAACGCCTTGGCAAAGTCCGGCAAAATTGAGGAGGCTATCAAAAAATATGAAGAAGTTTTGCAAAATGAGCCCAATCATGAAGATGCCAAATTTAACCTTGAATATTTGAAAAAACAACAACAGAATCAACAACAACAACAGCAACAACAGCAGCAACAGCAACAAAATCAGAACCAATCTCAGGATAAAAGCCAGCCGCAAGCTTCTTCCGAGGGAGATGATAATCAACCACAGGATAATCAAGGAGAAAATCAAGATCAGCAACAAGGGAACAATCAAAACAACGGACAAGGCCAAAATCAGGGAGAAAATGAACAACCGCAACAAGCTGATGACAATAGCCCTAACAATGCTGAGGAAGATAATAATCCGGCAAACGGACAAGCCTCTCCAAGCCAGGGAAATATTGACGAGCAAGACAGCTTGGGCTCTAAAGACAAAAAACAAGATGCTCAAGAAGGCGGTGCCATGGCCAAACAAGGAGAGGAACAAGAAAAATATGACGAAAAAGTTCAGGCTAAAGTGCAGCAATTGCGCCAGATTCCAGAAGATCCGGGTGGTTTGCTCAAAGCCTTTATTGCCAAAGAATATCGTCTAAATCGGTATGGAGATGATTGATATGAAAAAATTTTTAATTCTATTTCTGCTTGCTTTTTTGCTTATTGCTCCTGCTTGGGCGCAAGACAGCACCATTGAAACGCAAGTGGACAAAACAAGCCTGCCCTTAGGTCAAAGCTTGTCTCTCTCCATTATTTATAACAATATTCAGCCGCCGAAAGCCGATGTTTCTTCTCTGCGGAGCGATTTTGACGTGGTGGGCGTGGCCGAAAGCACAAATATCAACATCATCAACGGAAAATCTTCCATGCAATATGTGCGCAAATTTCGCCTTATTCCTAAAAGAGAGGGAGAAATTGAGATTCCGGCCTTTGATGACGGACAGGGAAACTTGAGCCAGCCGATTAAAATCAATGTTGTTCCTGCCGGAACAGAAGTTGCTGCCCCTATTTCAGACAAAAGCAAACAAGACTCTGCCTCGCCTCAACAAACACAGTTTTCCATGACCGGCAGAGTGAACAATAATAATCCTTACGTTCAGCAAGAGATTATCTATACCGTCAGCCTGATAGATAGCGGCGGCTTGCAAGGTCATGAGCCTGTTTTTGAGCTGCAAAACAACCAAGATTGGGTTATCCGCTCTCTCGGAACGCCAGAAATTTTACCTCTCGTCGTGCAAGGCAAAAAAATGCGCGAAATTTTGTTCAAATATGCCCTGTTTCCGCAAAAAAGCGGCAAACTCACCATTCCGGCCGTGCGTTTTGAGGGATATACACTCTCGCGCCCCAAAAAAAGGATTGATCCTTTTGCCGATTTGTTCGGTGACGACTTGAGCTCTTCTTTGGGCTTTACCTTTGCCGAGCAAAACCCCGTGATTTTGCGCACTAAGCCTTTGGAAATTGATGTGAAACACGTGCCTGCAAGCAACAACGGAAACTGGTGGCTGCCGGCCAAAAATGTGATGCTGGTCGATTCCTTTGAGCCTGAAAATTCTAAATTTATGGTCGGAGAAGCCGTGCATAGACGTGTTTTTCTCAAAGCAGACGGCGTGCTTGATAACCAACTCCCGGAAATCAAGTTTCCAAATGTTGACGGCATCAAGCAATATCCCGAAAAGCCAGCCTTTGATATGAACGTGGAAAACGGCAGTGTTGTTTCTTTGATGCAGGTGTCCAATGTTTATATTCCAAACCAAAGCGGTGAGCAGATTCTCCCCGAAATCAAGGTCAATTGGTTTAATGTCTTAACAAACAAGACGGAAACCGCCGTTTTGCCGGCCAAAAAGATTTTGGTGACGGAAAACCCTAATTTGCCAAAAAACGAGTCGCAAAACACAACGCCTGTAGTTGAAAAAACGCCCCAACCTTCCGTTCAAACACCCAGCCAACCTCAGCAAAACCAAAATCTTTTGTTTGCAGCCATCGGCATTGGGGCCTTTGTGCTCGGCATTTTGCTCACACTTTTCATCGGGCGAAAAAAACAGCCGGTCGACCTGAGTTTACATGCTTTAAACAAACAAATTATCGACTCGGCAAAAGCCAGAGATTTGAAAACCTTGCGTGACCTTTTGCTCAGCTGGGGCGCTTTGGTATTTGGTGTGGCAAAAATAAACAATCTGAACGAGCTTAAAAAACTGGTTAAAGACTCGGCTTTTGCTGAACAGCTTGATATCATTAATGCTTTTCTCTATGCCGAGAGCGTTGCCGCCTGGGATGATGAGAAATTTATCACTCTCTTTAAAAAACTTGATATTGAGCCCAAAAAAAATGCTCAAAAAAAAGATATTTTGCCCAAACTTTATCAATAGTTGCGGGTTTTCCCTTGAAACAGGAAAATTTGTTTTTATATTATTATCGAAAAATTAATAAATACAAGCTAATATGATTTTAGCTCATAAAATTTGGTTGAAAAAAAGCAAATTTTGTGATATAGTTAATCTTGTAATGTTAGTAAAACATTGCAAGATGAAATTGTTTCCACAGTATTTTGGAGAAAAAATATGTCAGATATATCATTAACCGCGAGCATGCGCTCCAATTTGTTATCATTACAATCAACTCAAAGCTTGATGGATATGACACAAGAGCGTTTGTCCACGGGTAAGAAGGTAAACTCAGCAATTGACAACCCTTCTTCTTACTACACAGCACAATCATTAAATAACCGCGCTTCAGACTTGGAAGCTTTGCTTGACAGCATGGGCCAAGGTATTCAGACCATTAAAGCTGCCAACGAAGCTATTGAAACCATTACATCATTTGCCGAGCAAGCAAAAGCTATTGCAAACTCAGCACGTGATGTTGCTTCAAATTTTGATAAATATGCCTTTACATCTAAAGAAGTTTCAGCACCTGTTACCGGCGATGTCATCATTGATGCTCGTAAAGATATGAGCAAATTTGAGCTCGATTTCACCGGCACAACCGCAACAGGAACAAACTTTGAGGTTTATATCGGCGATAATGCTGCTGAAAAAGTTACCTTAACAGGAACCACAGCTGAAGCTTTGGCTGCCGATGCCGTTACCAAACTGCAAGGTTTGGGCTTGAATGCCGAATTGAATGAAGATGGAACAAAAATTACTGTTTCTTCTACTGATGGTTCAGACATTTCTTGGGTGAACGGTGCTACTACCGGCATGACTAAAAAAGATTCTGCTGCAACCAAAATTACATTAACTGCAGATACCGGTAAAAACTCGGCTACCATTGCCGCTGCCATTAATAGTACCACAGCCGGTGCCGGCAATATTGCCGTTGCTAAAGCCGATGGTAAAGCTTTGACCGTATATTCTAAGAGCAGCGATAATGAAATCAGAATCATTGGTGCTGCTGCAGAAACTTTGGGCATGTCCGGCAGCAAAAAAGCTGGTGATGCTACAGCTATTACACAGGAACGTATTGATTATGCCAAACAATTTAATGAGATTTTGGCTCAAATTGACAACGTTGCCAAAGATGCCAGCTATAAAGGTGTAAACTTGTTGCAAGAAAACGACTTGACCGTTATCTTCAACGAAGACCGCACATCAAAAATTGAAGTTAA